>SLLE01000102.1 GCA_007134225.1 Tindallia sp. | reverse complement strand
TAAGTAAATTGGTGTGTTGTTCCTCGAGAGTTGTCAAACCACCAATACCACAGCCCAAAATCACACCAAAGTCATCTGGGTTCAATTCGTTCTCAGTAAATTTGGCACTTTCCATTGTTTGGTAAGCTGCTACAGCTGCAAATTGTGTAAAGCGATCCATTTTCTTAGCTTCTCGTTTGTCAAGATAAGTCGTTGGCTCGAAGTTTTTTACCTCGGCAGCAAATTGAACACTGAAGTCGGTTGTATCAAAAAGAGTAATGGGGCCTGCTCCTCCTACTCCATTCATTAAAGATTCCTTAAAACTATTTACACCGGCACCAATGGGAGTTACACAACCCATACCGGTGATTACCACGCGTTGGTTCATGATAAGAGCCTCCTTCTAATAAAGGAAACAGGGGAATTAACCCTGTTTCGCTTCGACATACTTTACAATGTCACCGATGTTTTTAAATCCTTCTGCTTCCTCGTCGGATATTTCGATGGAAAAAGCATCTTCAATCGCCATCACGATTTCAACAGCATCCAAAGAATCCGCTTCCAGATCTTCCATAATGGATGTCTCTGCCTTGATACCCTCAACACCGTCCAACTCCAACTGTTCTGCAATAATTTCAGCAATTTTTTCAAATACCATTTTTTATTCCTCCTTAAATTTTATCAATTGATTGTTCCTGTTTAT
This sequence comes from Tindallia sp., assembly GCA_007134225.1. Lineage (GTDB taxonomy): Bacteria > Bacillota > Clostridia > Peptostreptococcales > Tindalliaceae > Tindallia. The sequence goes on along the minus strand of SLLE01000102.1, from coordinate 15,805 downwards.
AGTCCCATACCGCCGTCTACTTGAAGCACCTGCCCTGTGATATAACGGCTTTTATCTGAGGCCAGAAACATGGCTGATTCTGCTATGTCTTCTGCTTTTCCAAGGCATTTCAATGGAATTTCATGAAGAATTTGTTCCTTCACCTTCTCTGAAAGTGCATCCGTCATTTCGGTTTCGATGAAACCAGGTGCGATGGCATTGACTGTGACCCCTTTGCCAGCGAGTTCTTTGGCTAAGGATTTGGTGAAGCCAATGACACCGGCTTTTGAAGCGCTGTAATTGCATTGGCCTGCATTCCCGGATAGCCCCACAACTGAGGATAAATTAATGATACGACCGCCTTTCGCCTTCATCATATCCCTAATCACTGCTTTTGAGCAAAGGTAAGTGCCGGTAAGATTAATATCGATCACTCGTTGCCAGTCTTCGCGCTTCATTCGAAGCAGTAAGCCGTCTCGGGTAATGCCGGCATTATTGACCAGAATATGGATGGGGCCAAGCTTTTCACGAATGATGTCCATCATCTCTGAAACCTGGGTTTCATCTGAAACATCAGAACCTACAGCGATGGCCTTAACACCAAAAGTTTCGAGTTCCCTGACAACATCCATTGCAGCACTTTCATTACTGGCATAATTGACAGCGATGCTAGCGCCTTCGGAAGCCATTTTAAGAGCAATGGAGCGTCCGATTCCCCGGGAGGCCCCCGTAATCAACACATTTTTGTTTTGAAGAAGCATCTAATTCCTCCTTTCTGATAGTTTCCATCACAGATAAATACTGATCGACGGTTTCGATGTGATAGGACTTATAAGGCATTTGATATTCTTTAGCCGTTCGTTTTACAAAGCCGCTTAAACTATTACTGGGTCCTATTTCGATAAAGGTTTGGCATCCCTGGTTCAGCATATACATTAGGCTGTCTTCCCAAAGAACAGAATGACTAATTTGTCTGATCAATGAGGGAACAATTTCTTTCTCGTTTGTGATCGGTATTGCCGAAACATTACTGACAACCACTTGGTCCGGAGCCTTGATGGTTAGTTGGGATAAAATCCCCGCCAGTCTCTCGCCTGCAGGAGAGAGCATTAAGGTATGAAATGGTGCACTGACAGGCATCATGACAACTTTTTTGGCTCCATTTTCCCGACAGGCCTCCATCGCAGTCTCAACCGCTTTGATTTCGCCGGAAAGCACAATCTGTCCTGGACAATTATAATTAGCAACAGATACATAACCGAACTTCGACCCGGCATCCAGACACTCCTGAAGGCGTTCTCTTTTCAATCCAAGAATGGCAGCCATACCCCCTTTTCCCTCAGGAACAGCTTCTTGCATATATTTACCGCGCAAGCGAACCAGGTTGACGGCATCTTTAAAATCCATAGAGCCAGCATTAACTAAAGCAGAATATTCGCCAAGGCTCAATCCCGCAGTGTAATGGGATGAAAAACCTTCTTTTTTGAGCAATTGCAGCATGGCGATGCTGGTAGTGAGTATAGCTGGTTGCGTAATTTCTGTTTGATTTAGTGCTTCCTCCGGACCTTCCATACAATAACGGGTTAAGGGCATTTGGAGAAGTTCGTCGGCTTCCTGAAAAGTTTCCCGGGCTGATTGATACTGTTGAAGAAAATCTTTTGCCATGCCGACATATTGAGCACCCTGACCGGGAAAAATAAATGCAAGACGATCCACTGTTATTCTCCTTTCAACATGTTCAGCTGGTTTAGCTGTTGATGGGCTTCCTGTAGAATGGTTGAAATAATTTCTTTACATGGTCGAATATCGGATACCAGGCCGGCAATTTGACCAGCCATCACAGAACCATCCTGAATATTGCCATCCTGAACGGCAATCCGAAGTTTGCCGGCACCCAACTGTTCAAGTTCTTCCAATCCAATCCCTTCTTTTTCCATCGCAAGAAGTTCCTTCACAAAACGATTTTTCAATACCCGAACCGGGTGTCCGGTGCTTCTTGCGGTCACCACTGCATCTCTGTCGCCTGCTTTTACTAACATTTCTTTATAGGCATTGTGTGCGATGCATTCAGTAGAGCATACAAATCGAGTTCCAATTTGAACCCCCTTTGCTCCTAGGGAAAGTGCGGCAAGAAATCCACGGCCATCAGCAATCCCTCCGGCTGCAATGACTGGAATCGAAACGGACTGTGCTGCTTGAGGAACTAATGCCATGGTGGTTAATTCACCTATATGACCGCCGGCTTCCGTTCCTTCCACGATAATAGCGTCTGAGCCGGCTCGTTCCATTCGTTTGGCAAATGCCACAGAAGGAACAACCGGAATGATTTTTGCGCCATATTCTTTTAGATAGGCCATGTACTTTCCGGGATTTCCAGCTCCCGTGGTGACAACAGACACTTTCTGACGATGAACCACTTCCACGACCTCGTCAATAAATGGTGAAAGAAGCATGATGTTGACACCAAAGGGCTTATCGGTTAACTCTCTGGCTTTAGTGATTTGTTCTTCAACAATAGCAGCAGGTGCATTACCGGCTGCTACAACCCCTAAACCGCCGGCATTGGAAACGGCTGCCGCCAGTTCTGCAGTGGCAACCCAAGCCATTCCGCCCTGTAAAATCGGTGCTTCAATATTTAACAAATCGCAGATCTCTGTTTTAAACATAAAATTCCTCCTACTCGTTATTCTGAGATTTCATCGTCCAGCGAAGCAGAGATGACCCCCAGGTTAAACCGCCACCAAAAGCTACCATAAGGATAAGCTGGTCTGGTTTTAGCAGATGGGATCTGTAGGCTTCATCAAGGGCTACAGGAATGGAAGCGGCAGACATATTGCCATAATGCTGTAAATTGATGAAAACTCTCTCATTAGGTAGACCCATTTTTTTGCCCAGGGTATCGATAATTCTCTTGTTGGCTTGATGAGGAACCAGCCAGTCAATCTGATCAATGTGGTAGCCTGTCTTTTCCAGAAGTAGTCGGGCGCTGTTTTCCATGGCGCGAACGGCCATCTTGAAAACCTCACTTCCATTCATATCGATGTAATGTTTTCTTAAAGGAAGTGTTTCTGCTGTCAATGGTTGCCTCGTTCCGCCGGCAGGAACGGAGAGAATATCTCCGTGACGTCCGTCAGAGCCAAGTTCTGTCTGTATGACGCCTTCCCCATCATCGCTATTGCTTAAAACAATGGCACCGGCACCGTCTCCGAAGAGGACGCAGGTATTGCGATCCTGAAAATCTGTAATATGGGACATTTTATCAGCACCAATTAGGAGTACGTGACGGCACATTCCTGACTGGATATGTTGAGTGGCATTGGATAATGCAAAAAGAAATCCGGCACAAGCAGCGCTTACGTCATAAGCAAATGCGTGATGAGCACCGATATTTTTTTGAACAATGCAGGCTGTAGAGGGAAAAGCCATATCAGGTGTTGTGGTGGCCACAACAATGGCATCCAAATCTTCAGGAGATATTCCTGCTGAACGAAGGGCAATTTTGGCAGCTTCCGTAGCCAGGTCGGAAGTTGCCTGAGTGGAATCTGCTTTTCTTCTTTCGCGAATTCCTGTTCTTGATTGTATCCACTCATCGTTGGTATCAACAAGTTGTTCCAGATCATGGTTCGTAATAATATGATCAGGAACACAACTACCAATGCCGCTTATTTTGGCGTTGTATTCTCTATTCAAAAGGCCACACTCCTATCAATAACAAATAAAAACAGATATTAGTACCAGATACTAAAATATTATACCGGGTTTTTTCGAAAAGTGCAACGTTTATCTAGCGTTTTTCGAAAAAACTCCGGTATTAGTTTTGATTAATGGTTCTGTATCTACTCCACAATTGGATTGTGTCGGAGGTAAACCGTACAGGAGTCATCCTCTAGCAGATGGCGAATAGGGTCCAGCGACTTGACCTGGTTACTACTGATATTAAGAACCTCTAAATGTTTCATGGAGGATAGTGGCGATAGATCCTCGATGAGATTCCCGACCAAATACAGTTCTTTTAACTGAGTCAGCTCTTTTAAAGGAGAGATATCTTCAATGTAATTATAGCCAAGAAACAGTTCCTGAAGGTTGGTGCAGTATTGGATTCCCTCAATATTATTTATTTCTCTTTCCCAGGCACGAAGGACGGTGAGACCGGAAAGCTGTTCCAAAGAGATGGGTCCCGTCTTTTGCTCAAGAGCATTTAGCAATGCCATTTCAAAATAGGCGTCAGGAATGGAAATATTCATTTTAATGGCCCCTTTTTGATGTGAGTTACAAAGAAAAACAGGCAGCTGTTTAGCTGCCTGCCCTTCTTTTGCTTTAGATATAATGAGGTGTGAAACTCAATTACATAGCGTCTTCGAAAATACCGATGACTTCTTCTAAGGTCGGGCATCTTGGGTTTGTTCCACCGCAAGCATCCTTCATAGCATTTTCAGACATTACTTTAAGATCTTCTTTTTTAACACCGATATCTGTTAGGCCGGCAGGAATTCCAATGTCAGCTGAAAGCTTTTTGATAGCGTCAACAGCGGCAAAAGCAGCATCACGAGTAGTCATGCCAGTAGTATCAACGCCCATCTCTACAGCGATATCCGCAAATTTTTCCATTTTGGCGATGATGTTAAATTTGGAAACAGCTGGCAACAGGATTGCATTACATACACCGTGAGGAAGATCATAGAATCCGCCCAACTGGTGAGCCATTGCATGTACATAACCAAGAACGGCATTGTTAAAAGCCATTCCACCAAGCAACTGAGCATACATCATCTGGTCACGAGCATCCATATCTGCACCATTGGCAACTGCTTTTGGCAGATATTGAGCGATCAATCTAATGGACATCAAGGCTGCGGAGTCAGTAACTGGTGTTGCAACAGTTGAAACATAAGCTTCTACAGAGTGAGTAAGCGCATCCATACCGGTTGCAGCTGTCAATGCTGGTGGCTTACCTTTCATCATTTCGGAATCGTTAAAGGATACAGCTGCTGTGCATCTCCAGTCTACAATCGCCATTTTAACTTTTGTGTCTGTATTGGTAATGATACAGAAACGAGTCATTTCACTGGCAGTACCGGCAGTTGTGTTGATCGCCAACAGTGCTGGACCCATTTGGGTGCTTTGGTTAACACCTTCGTAATCTCTGATGTGACCGCCGCCACCGATTACAAAAGCAATTCCTTTAGCGCAGTCGTGGGAAGAACCGCCACCCAGTGATACGATGCAGTCGCATCCATTGTCCTTGTAAACTTTTTCGCCGTCATGTACGTTTATGTCCGTTGGATTTGGCTGAGCTCCTCCGAAAACAACAGAGTCTACGCCAGCATCTTTAAGATATCCTACGACGTCAGGAGCAAGTGCTTTTTCAAGAAAACTGTCTGTAACGATTAACGCTTTTTTCAAACCTCGGTTTGCGGCTTCCTCGCCAACATTTTTGGCGGCACCAGGTCCATAGTGGTTGACAGGCGGCATAAAATACGAATAAATCATTCAATCTCCTCCTCATTAAAATTGGTTTATTTTGCGCCGTGCTGATGCACGACTCCGAACTGCCTTATTATTAATGCAAGGGACATACCAAAACTGGCGGTTAATTTATTAACAATTCAAAATCAACAAATAATACTGTAAAATGAATACATGAAGAGGATTAATTAATTTTTTGACCATTTTTTTGTTGAGAATAAATGAGGATCCATAGAATAACAGGCAAGAGAGATGTTACATAAAGGAACATCAAAACAGAACACTGTTACATACTGGAACAATATTTTGACAGAAAGAGTGCTACTTTGGCACACTTCTCTTGATAAATTGGCAGTGACTATGATATAGTAAGCAGTGAGAATTTTCATTTTGCTTTGCGAGAGGTAGAATATAATACTGCTGCAACGGAGGGTGACGAAAAGATGAAAAAAGATATTAAAGAAATAATGGAATGCATACCACATCGGTATCCTTTTTTACTTATTGATAAAGTGGAAATCCTGGAAAAAGGAAGAAGTGCTGTTGGTTTTAAGAATGTAACGATGAATGAACCTTTTTTTCAGGGACATTTTCCCCAGGAACCGGTGATGCCTGGTGTGTTGATTTTGGAAGCGTTGGCTCAGGTTGGTGCTGTCCTTCTTTTAAATGAAGAAACATTTATAGGGAAGACAGCCTACTTTGCGGGCGTTGATTCGGCCCGTTTTAGAAGGAAAGTAGTGCCCGGGGATGTGCTGAAGCTGGAAATTGAAATTACCAAGATTAGAAAATCTTTTGGAGCCGGCAAAGGTGTAGCCACTGTGAATGGAGAAAAAGCAGCAGAAGCTGAAATTCTATTTGCGATATCATAAAACTTTCAGATGGCTATCTCACCAAACGGCAAAAACAATCATTGTAGGCGGCCTGTTCACCGCTATCGGTCAGTTGCTGTGATGTCAATTGATTAACGCTGCCGTTTTTATGCCACCATCCCTGAATGACTTTCACCACATCCTTTGGAAGGCTTTCATCAATGACCAGGCGGCAAGTCAATTCTCCATTTGGTGAGATAAGACGAAGGATGTCGCCTTCTGAGAGATCATCGTTATTCAGGGAAGAGGATGAAAGAAATGCTTCCGGAAGTTCGGAGTCGGAACGATCAGAGAAATGCTGCGAATGCATGGAGTGCCTTGAATGAACGGAAATCAGATGCAGGGGATAATGTGGGTCGTTGGGTTCCACCGCTGGCAGATCCTCTTTTTCCCTGGGAATATAAAAATGATAAAGGCCGTCCGTTGTTTCGAAATTTTGGTTTTGCCAGGGAATCTCATTTCCTGGGAAAAAACTGCGTTTCCCGATTAATTCTTCAGGACGACAGTTAAGCTTTTCGCATAAAGGCTTAATGCTGGAATTGACATAAGCGGAAATGCATGGATATTGATCAGTGAAAGATGTGAGGTTTAATTTTTCTGCCAGGCAATGAAATATCTCAAATTCGTGTTTTACACCATGAACGGGATCAACCACCTGCTCTGTATAAGTAAAGAAATTATGCCACATGGAAGACATTACAAAATCCGATTCTTCCATAATGTGGGTGCAGGGCAAAACGTAATCTGCTCTTTGTGCCGTATCGGTCATCCGCTGCTCGATGACCACCTTGAATGGTATGGAATCAAATGCTTCGATGCTTCTGTTGGTATCTGGCAGCTGCACCAGAGGGTTGGACAGCGTAACGAAGATTCCCTGAATCTCTCCTGGGCGCGTTGAAAGAACATAGTCAGCAAAAGCTGGTTGAGGAAATGTTGGTGCGGATTCACCGGCGGGGTTAAGCAAGTGTTTTTTGTCAATCGACTGGCTCATGTAATGATTAGCGTAATTAACTCCTCCGCCCTTTATGCCAATGTTACCGGTTAGGGCACCTAATGCATCGATGAGGCGGATATTTCGGCAGCCATAACGGTTGCGCTGAGGACCATACCCCAGAAAAATGGTTGCAGAAGAAGCTTTTCCATATAAGTCAGTTAACTCGCTGACTTGTTCAAGAGACAGTCCGGTTTTGGCAATAAGGTTTTCTGCTGAAAACTGGCGGATAGCCTGCAAAAAATTTTCTGCATCCAGACAATGGTTTTCGATAAAAAGGGTGTCAATCAACTTTTTTTCAGTGAGCAGGATCGCCATTGCCAAAGCCAAATGACCGTCGCTGCCGGGCTGTAGTGGATAGTGATGTGTGGCTAATGAAACACTGGCGCTTTTTACCGGATCGATTACTATTATAGGAATGTTTTTCTTTGAAGCCTCTTTCAAAATAGGAACCATGTGAGGACTTGTGTCCACTGGATTTTTACCCCAGAGAAGGATGCATTGACTGTTTAGCATGTCCAATGGATGGTGGCTGTAGACTTGACCGAAGTCAAGCTGCTGCGCCTTCATCCCGGCCCCCCAGCAGAGGCTTCCGGTGGGGGTGGTTACACCGCCTAGAGAATTAAAAAAAGCAGTGTCGATGTTCTTTGCCAATCCACCATGTCCCGCGTCTTTATAATGAATGAGGCTTTGTGGTCCGTGGGTGGAAATGATCTTTCCGAGCTTTTCGCTGATTTCTGAAAGTGCCTGTTCCCAGGTTATCTCTTGCCATCCGGATTCGTTTTTTTTCATCGGCTTAGTGATGCGGGAAGGATCCTTGTAAAAGTTAGCAGAAGCATACCCCTTTTGGCAGAGGAATCCGCGGGTAATGGGATCATCCGCATCGCCGCTGATTTTAACAGAAGAATCTTCATTCGCTTCAGCCCTTATGCTGCAAACATCCCAACAGTCAAGGCTGCAGGCGCTTTTATAGGTTTTCATCATGCATCATCCTTTCTGTTTTCATTATAACCTTTATCGTATAAAGGAAAAAGTGAATTTTTGAAGAATGCTGTTAAGAATGGAATTTTGTTAGAGTCAGTAAAAACAAAAAGGAGTGTTGAAAAATGGAAAAAAGAAAAGGTCTTGTTACCATGAAGGGAAATCCGGTGACGTTGGTAGGGAACACGTTGACGGAGGGGCAGATGGCTCAGGATTTTATGGCTCTTAATCTGGATTTAACACCGTTTCATTTAAGAGAAAACCTTGGCAAGAAAATCATAATAAGTGTAGCGTCTTCTTTGGATACGGACGTATGTGATTTGCAGACAATGCATTTCAACAGCGAGGCAGCCTCTTTTGACAATACGCTTCTGATCAGCATCAGCATGGACCTTCCTTTTGCGCTTAAACGATACTGTGCTGCCAAAGGAATTGATAATGCGGTGGTGCTGTCTGATCATCGGGAGGCGGATTTTGGCCTGAAGTACGGATTTTTAGTGGAAGAGTTCCGTTTGTTGGCAAGAGGAGTTGTGATCATTGATCAAAAAGGCGTTCTTCGGTACATCCAAATAGTTCCGGAAATAGGGCAACAGCCGGATTATGAAGAAGCATTGTCTTTGCTAAAACAGCTTTAGGACGCTACTTAATATCATAGTCTGATAATCCTGAAAGGGAAGGGTGAAGCGATGAAAAACGTTGAAGAAGTATATCGGATTCACAAAATCAAAGATGACAATAAAATGAAAGAGTATATAAAGCGATCTCATGCCAGGAGTTTTGAGTATGGTGTGGAAACGGGAAGAATTTTTAGTTCGAAAATTCTTCGGGGAGAAGAACTGCAAGAAAAAATGGAAGAAAACCATGAACTGATACAAACGGCAACACCATTTTTGGAGCAACTTTGTGATTTTGTAAAAGGATCTGGTTTTTTCGCAATCCTCACAGATTGGGAAGGCTGTATTCTCGACATACAGGGTGACGAAAAAATACTAAAAGAAGCTGAAAGACTTCAGATGATTCGTGGAGCATACATGCATGAAAAGCACATAGGTACGAATGCGATGGGAACGGCTCTGGTGGAAGAATGTCCTGTGCAGGTGGATGGCGATGAACATTACGTTACCGCCTATCATCGCTGGACCTGTTCAGCTGCGCCAATACACGACCCTAAAGGACGAATTGTCGGAACGCTTGACCTAACTGGGTGCTCTCACCTTGTCAATTCCCATACCCTGGGGATGGTTGCGGCAGCTGTAAATGCCGTTGAACATATGATGACCATCCGTGAATCGAATCAAAAGCTGGAATTGGCAAGAAAGTCGATTTCGACCATTATTGATTCGATTACTTCCGGGATTTTTACGGTAGGCCCCAAAGGATACATCAAGACTATTAACAGTGCTGCCATGGAATTGCTGGGTTACGATTCGGACGAAACCCAGGGGATGCACATTTCGCAGGTTGTGGAAAACTGGGAAAGAATACAGCAAAACCTGGATAATGGAGTAAATTACGTTGAAGAAGAACTGAGCATTGCGGGCAAAACGAAAAAGAATTACTGTTCATTTTCTACCTATCCAATTGCTTACAAAGATGGTTCATTCCATGGTGTGGTTTGTGTGATCAAAGAGGTTAAAAAGGCCCGTAAAATCGCCCATAAAATTGTCGGCAGCAGAGCGGTGTATACCTTCGACAAAATTGTGGGTCGAAACAAGCGGTTCCTGGACATCATCGAATACGCCAGACGAGCTGCAGACAGCAGCTCAACCATTCTCATCACCGGCGAGAGCGGGGTGGGGAAAGAAGTATTTGCACAGGCAATTCATAACGCCAGCAATCGCAGAGAAGAAGCCTTTGTTGCAATCAACTGTGGAGCATTGCCAAGAACACTCATCGAATCAGAACTGTTTGGGTACGAAGACGGGGCTTTTACTGGAGCAAAAAGAGGTGGGCAGCCCGGTAAATTTGAATGGGCCGATGGTGGCACACTCTTTTTGGACGAAATTGGTGAAATGCCCTACGATATGCAAACCAATCTTCTGAGAGTGCTTGAAACTGGTAAACTATACCGGGTTGGAGGCAATAAAGAACTGGACATCGATGTTCGAATTGTAGCGGCAACCAATAAAGATTTAAGAATGGAAGTGGAAAAAGGCAATTTCAGAAGGGATCTTTATTACCGACTGAATGTGGTACCGCTTGAAATTATTCCTCTTAGAGAGAGAAAAGATGATGTGAGTCTCCTGGTGGACTATTTTATCACCGTTAAGTCGGTTAAGCTGGGGAAAAACCCAGTTGCTTTGACACGGGAGCAATTGGATGTTTTGATTGCTTATTCCTGGCCGGGGAACATCAGAGAGCTGGAAAATGCCGTTGAACAAATCATTAATCTGAACACCTGCCACCTCTGGGAAATGGAACACTCGAAGGAAAGTCCATTGCAGCATCATGAAAATGATCATCGGATTATTTCACTGGAAGAAATGGAAAGAAAACACATGGAACGGGTGTATCACTGTTTTGATGGCAATGTTTCTTTGACGGCGGAAGCCCTGGGAATTGGCAGAAACACATTTTACCGAAAAGCGAAAAAATATGGCATCGATTGTTCCAAAACGCAACAATGATCCAATATTGAACACCAACTCGTCATCATAATGATCCAACATGGAACAGTCGTTGAAAAGAGAAGAAAAAAAAACACTCAAAAACGAATATTTAGAAAAAAGAAATTGGGGAAAAGTGGCTTTCGACAAGCGTCTGCCGAGAAACTAGAGAAAACGCCTCTGAAAAATGAATAGTTGGCATGCGAATTGCATCATTAAATGGATGGTTACGTTATTCGTTTAATAAACCATATATGTAAAGGAGGAAAAGTATGTACGGTTATACAGGAAAAATTTTAAGAATTAATTTATCAACAGGTGATGTTAAAACAGAAGCATTAGACAAAGAATTGGCCAAGCTTTATATTGGAGGTCGTGGATTAGCAGAAAAAATGTTCTCAAATGAAGTGGACGCAAAGGTGGATGCTCTGAGCCCCGAGAATAAGCTTTTTATTGCAACGGGTCCGTTGAGTGGCACACCAACTCCCACAGGCGGCCGATATATGGCTATTACAAAATCTCCGCTGACAGGTACCATTGCTTCCTCTAACTCAGGTGGAAGATGGGGAGCAGAATTAAAGTTTGCAGGTTTTGACATGATCATTCTGGAAGGCAAAGCAGAAAAGCCTGTGTACATTAACATTGTTGATGACAAGGTTGAAATTAAAGATGCAGCGCACCTGTGGGGTAAAATGACCAGTGAAACCACTAAGATGTTGCTTGAAGCAGAAGGCGAGAAAGCAAAAGTTCTTAACATCGGGCCTGGTGGCGAAAAACTTTCCAAAATAGCAGCTATCATGAATGACTACGATCGTGCTGCCGGACGTTCCGGTGTTGGTGCTGTTATGGGATCTAAGAATCTGAAGGCAATCACGGTAAAAGGTTCCAGCAAGCCTGAAATTGCTGACAAAGATAAGCTGAAAGAAGTCGTTAAGCGATCCAACGCTAAGATTCGTGAAAATGGTGTTACTGGAACTGGACTTCCGACCTATGGAACCGCCGTACTGGTAAACATTATTAATGAAAGTGGCGTATACCCAACCAACAACTTCCAGATGTCCACCTTTAGCGGGGCAGATGAAACCAGTGGTGAAACCCTGGCTGAAAAGTTCCTGATTAAAAACACTGGATGCTTTGGATGTCCTATTGCCTGCGGTCGTCACTGTAAAGTTGATGAAGGCATTGAAAGTGGAGGACCTGAGTATGAAACTCTTTGGGGATTCAGCGCAGACTGCGGCGTGAATGATCTTGGCAGCGTAATTAAAGCCAACTACTGGTGTAATGAGGTTGGTCTGGATACAATTTCTGCCTCGGCTACTTTGGCGGCTGCCATGGAGCTTTATCAAAAAGGATACATCAAGGATGACGAATTAGATGGACTTTCCCTTGAGTTTGGCAACGCAGAAGCTGTTATTGAATGGACAAAGCGAATGGGTCTTCGGGAAGGTCTTGGAGACAAGATGGCCGAAGGTTCCTATCGTATGGCTGACATGTACGGACATCCTGAGCTTTCCATGAGTGTTAAGAAGCAGGAACTGCCTGCCTACGATCCGCGAGCAATTCAGGGACAGGGCCTTGCGTACGCAACCTCCAACCGTGGTGGCTGCCATGTAAGAGCATACCTGATTTCTCCTGAGATTCTGGCGATGCCGGAAAAATTGGATCGTTTTGATGTAGCCGGTAAGCCTGAGTGGGTAAAAATATTCCAGGATTTGACAGCGTCCATTGATTCTTCCGGACTGTGTCTGTTCACATCCTTCGCCATGACAGCGGATGATTACGCGGATATGATTTCAGCCGCAACAGGATTTGACTATGATGCGGGATCCTTATTACAAGCTGGCGAAAGAATCTGGAACATGGAAAAAATGTTCAACATGGCAGCAGGAATTGGGCAAGATCAGGATACCTTGCCACCAAGACTTCTTAATGAAGAAATTGCCGATGGACCTTCCAAAGGCGAAAAATCCAGGTTGGGCGAAATGCTTCCGGCCTACTATGAAGTTCGCGGCTGGGATGCACAGGGAGCTCCAAGCCAAGCGAAACTTGATGAGTTAAGCATTAAATAATTGAGTTGAGTTAAGCATTAAATAATCAGTAAAAAACAGCCAACGTTATTTTGAAGAAGAGCTTCTGCTTTAGAAGCTCTTCTTCCTATATGACAAAGGGAGTTGTCCAATGAAAAGCAAAAGCCAAGAACCGTTGATCAGAGAATACCTTTACGGAAAATACACCAGGCCCAAAAACTATTTGAATGAATTGGGGTATCGAGTCGAGTTTGAAAAGCAAAAAGAGATTCGCAAAATTTATCTGGAAGTGACAGACCGTTGCAACTTAAACTGTGCTATCTGTTATCGGAAAAGCTGGGACGAGAAGGACATGGATCGAGACATGACAGATGAGACGCTGGAAAAAGTATACCGAGACATGGAGAGCCTTGAAGGAATTCAGAAAATTGTCCTGGGCGGAATAGGCGAGCCTTTTTATCATCCTCGAATACTGGACGTTATCCATCGCCTCAAAGAGTATCCGCTTCATATTACTACCAACGGAACCTTGCTGACAGAAGAAATAATCGAAGCGTTGACAGGAACCGTTCAGGAAATTACAGTTTCTATTGATGGAATAGGAGAAGCCTTTTGTGATATTCGAGGGATTGGTTTGGACGGCATTACAGACGGAATCCGTGCATTGCAGAAGCGGAAAAAAGAAAATGATACCGCCTATCCTAAAATAAGCATTCAATTTGTTGCTTCCAAAACAAATATTGATCAAATTTTTAATGTGATTGATCTTTCCAGTGAAATGGGATGCCGAGAGGTAATTGTGTCTCATTTGATTCCCCAGAGCGATGAAAAGAAAAACGATTACTTGTATGGATTTCACACCGGCCAAGAAAAAAAGTTAAAACGTTTGTGGCATGACATTATGCAGCATGCCAAAATAAAAAATATTTCCGTTCAGCTTCCTTCCATTACGCTGCAAACAGAACGGGAATGTCCCTTTATTGAAGACGTTACAACCTATATCACCGCCGGTGGTGATGTGGTGCCATGTTACCGTTTCTCCCATCCTTACGAAGAGTATGTTTTCGGACGAAAAAAAAGAGTACAGAAACATTCTTTTGGAAATATTCATGAGAAGACCCTTTTAAACATATTCAACAGCAAAGAATATAGAAATTTTCGGTATACCATTCATTGTAATTTTTATCCATCCTGCATGGACTGCGACTTAGTGGATGGTTGCGAATATCCGATGACAACAGAAGAGGACTGCTATGGAGTGAGACCGACCTGCGCTGATTGTCTGTGGGCACGAAAATTTGTGTCTTGTCCATAAGGGTTGGGTATAATAAATCTATCAATAAAAAGGTTTAGCGGAAAGGAAGAATCTCAATGAAAGTAAAAGTCAGGTTATTTGCCACCTTGCGTGAAGACAGAGGGAAAGAAGTGGAAGTGGAAGGTAAAGCAGGGATGACCGGAAAAGGGCTCATTGATCAGATGGAAATCAGTGAAGAGGATGTGGCTATTTTTCTGATTAATGGAAAGGATGGAAAACTGGAAGACCCAATACAGGATGGAGACGTCATTTCCATTTTTCCGCCAGTGGGAGGCGGATGATCCTTTCAACAAAAATCCGCAGCTTGCGGATTTTTTGCTTTTTTTTGAAATAAAGATGGTTTTTTTGGGGTCTTTTGATTAAAATAGTAAAGAAATACTAGGGGGAAATGATATGCTTAGGAAAAAAATCACAGACCGCCAATCGGGAATCCTGTTATATGGACTAACGCCGCCCAAAAATAATCATTCAGAAGAGAAGCTATTGGAAATATCCGGACGGCAAAAAGACCGTATCAAAAACATGGAGATCGACGGGCTAATTCTATATGATATCCAGGATGAGCAGGAACGCTGTAGCGATGAAAGACCTTTTCCATACATGAAAACCGTAGATCCGGAAGTCTACAGCAATCAGTATCTAAAAGAGCTTGAAATTCCCAGAATCATTTATAAATGCGTTGGTAAATACACGAAAGAAAGACTGGAAGAATGGGTGAACAATGCGGAAGATCAGACTCGCTTTTCGGTTTTTGTTGGAGCGGCAACTGGAACCCAACAGGTAACGGTTAGTCTCGAAAGTGCTTACAAACTGGCTAAAAACAAAAGCAGCAATTTTTTTCTGGGTGGTGTTGCGATTCCAGAGCGACATGAGAAAAAGGAAAATGAACATGAAAGAGTATTGCGTAAAATGGAGAATGGCTGTCAATTCTTTGTGTCTCAAGCCGTCTATCATGTGGAAGCATCCAAAAATTTTCTGTCGGATTATTATTATCTGTGTCGGGAAAAGGAGATCGAAATGGTGCCTATGGTCTTTACATTGACACCTTGTGGATCAGTAAAAACCCTGAAGTTTATGAAGTGGTTAGGTGTTAGCATACCAAAATGGATGGAGAATGAACTGATTCATTCTTCGAATACTTTAATGCAATCCATTCAATTATCAAAAAATATATTTGAAGAACTGCTGGAATTTGCAGCTCAGAAAAACATTCCTATCGGGTGTAATGTGGAGAGTGTTTCGATCAAAAAAGAAGAAATTGACGCATCTGTTGAGCTGTTGAACGATATTAAAAAGCTGATGAAATGAAGAGAAATGGAAAAATTGGTGTATCAACCCAAAAATCAAATAATTCCATCAATATTTTTTAATAAATGCCAATATATATGATCTTCTTACCAGCTTCAAGTGAACCGAAAGAAGATGGAGGAACGGAATCCGGAAGACAAACCGCGAAAGGCAATGATAAAATCGATCAGGAATAATGAAAAGATGAAATGTGTCGAAACAGCCTGATGAAAACAGGCTGTTTTGTTATGAAACAGAAAGTCAAATCCATATTGAAAACATAG
>SLLE01000190.1 GCA_007134225.1 Tindallia sp. | reverse complement strand
GCCGATCCAGCGAGGTCGCCGAGCAGCACGTCGAGCACGTCCTCCTCGTAGACGGTCCGGCCGACGTCCGCCATGGTGCGAGCAAGGTCGGGGTCCCACGGGCTGGTGGCGACGGGACCGGCGAGCGGCGAGCGGGGGTCGACCTGCTCGACAGCCTCGAGGTAGTCCGCGGCGCCGAAGCGCCACGGCTGGCCGTCGGTGGCGGCCAGGAGCGACGCGCCGATGCGTAGTCCGGGCCAGTCGAAGTCGCCGTGGTAGCGCACGTCGGCGCCCGCAGCCACCAGTCGGTCGAGTAGCCGGAGGCAGGCCATGGAGGGCCGACCCTCCGTACAGATCAAGGGTGCGCTGCCGGCGCCCAGCTGCTCGGCCGCGGCACGGAGCACCGCCGGGTTCTCGCAGACGAAGACCGGGCCCACCCCGCCGTGCTCCAGTGGCTGGCGCGCCAGCTGCTGCAGGGTGATCCGGAAGGGCAGCCCCGCGGCTCTGGCCTCGGTCAGCCAGCCGGCCAGAGCGCTGCCGGTCGGCGCGAGGTTGAGCACCAGGACCTGGCTGGCGAGGTCGTCGGGGACGACCCCTGACGCCTCCCACAGCGCCCGCCGCTCGGCGGTCGAGCGCGGGGCGGGTTCGCCCAGCCGTCGCGCGATCCCGCGCAGGACCAGCCCGGCGAGCGTCGTGGAGCCGAGCGCCTTGGTGTCTCCGGTGATGTAGGAAGCGAGCGCCGGCAGGGGGATCCCGTCGGCCGGCAGGTCGGAGAGGACGCGGGCTGCGGTCGACAGCAGCTCGAGCTCCCCGCGCGTGTGCAGTCGGGTGAGCATGCCGCGGCCGAGGTCGGACAGCCACGCCTCCACCCAGGGTTCGTCGGGCGCGAGTGAGCGAGCGTGGTCACGAGCGGCCGCGATCGCGCCCGCCTGCTCCTGCGCGTCCGCGACGCGATCGGGCAGCGTGCCATGCCGGTGCTCGACGACCGTGCGCAAGCCCCAGTCGTCGTCGGCCCGCCGTAGCAACTGGTCGAGCTCACCCAGCCGGACCGTGGTCGCCGCCGTGCCGGGTCGGATCGGCCGGCCGAGGATGCCCGAGATCGCTCGCCGCGTGTCGTCGCGGTCGAGCGGCACGCGCAGCGCGACGGAGGCCCAGTCGTTCGGCCCGGCCCGCGCCATCGCACGCCAGCAGCGGGCCCAGAGGTCAGCGATCCCGTCTCCTGCGAGCCGAGGAGGCAGCGCGTCGCCACCCGACGGTGAGATCACGATCCCTGCCACGGCTGTGCCAGCGCCAGCTCGGCGTCCGGCCCCTCGATCAACTCCTCGCCGGTCCACAGGACCAACAGCGACGACACGGCGTGTTCGTCGGCGAGGTGCAGCAGGTCGTAGTGCGCAACCCCCGGCACCGCCCGGTCGACCGCCCACAGGTCGAAGCCCGTCATGAACAGGTCGAGGTCGAACGCGACCGACAGCGACAGCAGCTCGGAGCGGCCCTGGTCGTCGATGCCGGCGAAGGCCTCGTCCAGGGCGAGCAGCCGGGGACAGGTCGGGTCGCCGGCGGCGAAGGCGGCGTGCGCCGCCGCGAACAGCGGCAGGTGCAGCGAGGCGGCCTTCTCCCCGCCCGACAACCGGGCATGCCGTGCCCGGGTGAGGAGCGCCTGCGATCCGTCGGCCTCCACGAGGAACAACTCGAACCGGCGCCACCGGCGGTAGTCGAGGACCTCCGCCAACACCTCCCGGTACGGCGCCTGGGGGTCGGCAGCCCGGGCCGCCTTGATCTCGGTCGAGAAGTGCCGCCGCAGCGCATCGAGCTGGTCGGGGCCGAAGTGCGCCGGGTCCTGGTCGAGCAGGCGGTGCACCTGCTTCCACTCCGCGGTCGCTGCATCGTCAGCGCGCCACGCGACACCCACGGTCTGGCCCGACGAGAGGCGTCGTGCCCGCATCTCCTGGTCCATGGTCGCCACGAGGTCGCGGGTGGCCTGCATGCGGTCGTGGATCTGGCCGCACACCGACGTGAGCAGGGCATCCTCGAACACCGCACGTTCCCGTGCGGTGAGCAGGGCCTCCTGGTCGGCCCGCTGGCCGGCCAGCTCGTCGGCGAAGGCCGCCACCGACCGCTCGCCCAGGTCGTCGGCGATGGTCACCACGATGAGATCGTCCTGCACGTCCCAGGACGGGCGGTACCCGCTGCCGAGCGCGTGGTCCAGCTCCTCGAGGCTGCGGGTGATGCGGGTCTGCGCGGCCTTGCGACGTTCGTCAGCCCCGGACACCCCCACGACCAGCTGGTCCACCGCGTCCAGCAGTGCGTGCTCGTCGGCGTCGTCCGCGACCTCGAGGCCCAGGGGCCCGGCCAGATCGGCACGCGCCAGGACGCTCAACCGGTGGTTGGCGGCCTGCACGCGGTCAGCGGTGGACGCGAGGGCCTCGTCCGCAGCGCGGACCTCGCCCTCGGCCTGCCCGCGTGCTGCGGCAGCGGCACGCATCCGCTCCTGCGCGTCCGTGCGGGCGGTCTCGGCCGCGCGGAGGTCGTCCTCCACCGTCCGCAGGTCGGCGAGGACCGCCTGGGCGTCGGCTCCCATCCGTTCCTGCAGGGTGGTGAGCTCGATCTGCCGGGCGTCGCGACGCTGCCGACGTTCCACTGCGTCGCGCTGCGCCGCCTTCGTCGTCGATCGGGCGACCTCTGCCCGCTCAGCGGCGGCTGACTCTGCCTGCGACCAGGTGACGGCCTGACCCACCGCAGCCACCAGCTCCGCGCCGTCGGTCTCGAACCGGCCCAGCGCGGCGGCGACCTCGGCGATCCCCTCGCGCGTGGCGGGTAACGAGTGCGATCGCGCGGCGCCCTGGAACGCCTGGCGGCGGTCGTTGGCGACCCGCCGCGCCGCTTCGGCGCTGGCCGTGGCTTCGGCGAGCGCCTGCCGCGCCTGCTGGTGGCGTCCCCCGGCGATGTCACGGTCTCGCAGCCGCGCCAACAACGTCGAGGTGGTGGGCAGCGCCTCGGTCGCCTGCGCGGCCGCGGTCAGCCACGCCTCCACCTCGGCGAGCCGTTCCTGGGTACGGGACACCTCGACGTCCAACTCGGCGAGCTCGACGTCCAGCGCGGCGATCCGTTCTGCCCGGTGTGCGGCCCGTGCTGTCGCGCCGATGTAGCGGGGCGCGTCGACGCGATGGCGTCCTGCGAGCGGGCCGAGCCGGTAGCGGCCGTCCAGCGACACCGTCGCAGCCGCGTCGAGGTCCCCGTCGGAGTGCTGGTCCGGCCGGTGGTCGAACCCGATGTCGGCCTCCGGATCGGCGTCGTCACGTAGCCGGACGGCGGTGAGCAGGGAGGCGACCACCTGCGGGTCGACGTGCTCCTGTTCCTCGGGCACCAGCACGTCGGCCAGGGTCGGGGTGCCGGTGGTGCGCTGCTGTTGGTCGACGACGAGGTAGCTGTCGTGCTCGTCGCGGGCGACGTGTCCGTCCGGTCGGACCCAAGCGTCGAGCAGGCCTGCGGCCTCGAGCGCCGCCTCGACGGCGGCAGCCCGTGCGGGGGCGAGGTCGTCGGCGAACCGGACCAGGCGCCACAGCGGCGCGCCGGCACGGTCCTGCCGATCGGTGGTGCGCCACGCCGGTGGGGGCGGGGCGTCGTCGCGTTCCTCGGCGATGGCGTCCCGGCGTTCACGAAGTGCCGCAACCTGCTCGGCCAGAGCTGCGGCTGTCGCGGTGTGGGTCGCACGGTCGGTGGCAGCTGCCGAGCGGCGGGGTTCGAGCTGCGCGTGCCACACCTCCGTCAGGGTCGGCGCGCCCTCGTCACCGAGCTCATCGATCGCGGCCCGGATGGCGTCGGCGTCCTCGGTTGCGACGACCTCGGCGTGGCTGGTTGCCCATTCCTCGACGGCCCGGTGCAGCGCCTCGCGGGCATCGGTGGCGGTGCGGTCTGCAGCGTCGAGCTGCTCGCGCGCGTCGCTCTCCGCGGAGTCCGCCGCGTCGCGAGCCTCGTCGGCGGTCACGACCCGGCGTTCGGCGTCGAGCAGGGCGTCGAGCAGCGCCTGGACCGCGTCGAGGTCGGCGCGGCGTGCGGCGGCGCGTCCTCCGACCCGTTGGCGCAGCTCGTCCGGGTCGGCCGCGGCATCGCCGTCGGCCCACGTCACCCCGGCAGCCGTCGCGCTGTCGAACACCCGCGGGACGAGACGGGCCACCTCGGCGTCCGCACGGCGGCGGTCCTCGACGGCCCGGTGGTGCTCGGCATCCGCGCGGGTCGCGGCCTGTTCGGTCTGGGCGGCGCGTGCCTGGGCACGTTCCGCCTCGCCGTCCAGATCCTGTACCGCCTGCTCGAGGTGCTGTAGCTGTCCGGCGGTTCGGAAGGCGTCACTGGCCTTCAGCGCGTCGCGGCGGGCGCGGCCGGCGGCCAATCGCTCGTCGGTTGCGCTGGCCTCGGCCTCGGCCATGGCCTCCTCCGCCCGGGCCTCGTCGAGCGCTTGCTCCGCGGACGCGCATCGCTGATCCGCGGACCGGTGGGCGGCGAGCGCCTCGATCGCACCGTCGGCGCGGTGGCGGGCCTGGGTCCGCAGGTAGCCGCGGTAGTCGGTCACGAAGGTGGCGGTGGCCTCGTCGGCGTGGATCAGCCGGTCGAGGTCGCGCTGCACCGCCTCGAGGTCGTCGAAGGAGCGGGCCACCTGCTCGATCAGGTCCTCGTCGAGGGGCCGCAGGCCCCGGCTCAGCGTCTCGGACAGCGACTTCGGATCGAGGTCCTTGGCGAGCATGGGCCGACGCAGCGTCAGGACCAGGTCGAGCATCGCTTCGTAGCGTTCCGGCCCCAGGCCGAACAGCACCTCATCGACGCGCCGCCGATGGTCGCTCGCCCGGTCCATCACCACCCCGTCACCGAGGTCGTCGGCGAGCCCTTTGCGGGTGCGCGGGCGGCCGTCGGGATCGACCAGCACGATGTCCTCGCCGACACGACCGTCGACGACGAAGAACCACGAGCGTGGACTCGGGCGGGATCGTTGGGCCTGGAGCCCGACGCCGACCGTGACGTAGCGGACCGCGGCATCGGCAGCCGCAGCACCGGCACCCGTGGCACCGTTCCACGTGACGTCGGGCCCCGCGGCGTCGGTGCCCGTGGCCAGCGCGAACTCCAGCCAGGCGTAGCCGTGGCCGGTCTCCCCGCCCCGCCACAGCAGGTTCGCCTTCATGGTCCGGTTCTCGCCGGAGAACGGGTCGAGGCGGCGGGGATCGAGCCGGCCGTCGAGCACGAAGGGGAACAGCACCTCCAGCGCCTTGGTCTTGCCCGAGCCGTTCGCCCCGCGGAGCACGAGCCGGCCGTCGGCGAAGGCGAACTCGGCGTCGCTGTAGTCCCACAGACCGACGACCCCGGCGCGCGTGGGGCGGAAGCGCGGGGTAGAGCGCGAGCTGGAGGTGGTCATCGGGTTCCCTCGGGGTGGTCGTTGGCAGGGCTCGGGGCAGGGTCGGTGATCGGCGGGTTGATCGGTGTGTCCAGCAGCGAGCCCTGCGGGGACGGCGCGAGCTCGACGACGAGGTCGCGGTAGCGGGCCAGTGAGGGGCGGGCCACGACCCCGCCCGGAACCTCACGGACGAGGTCGAAGCTGGCCAGCACCTCCAGCGCCGCAGCGGTCAACGCCGCCGGGTCGTTGCGGAGGTCGGCGGCGAACCGCTGGCCGTGGGTCGCGCACAGGAGCCGCACCCGTTCGTCCAGCCAGACGTCGGTGAACAGCGGTCCCTGCGCTGGGGGGCTGGATCCCGTGACGCCGGCGCGGTCACCGTTGTTGCTGAGATCGTTGTGATCCGCGAGATCGCGGTGGTCGTGCAGCGCGGGTTCGCTCGCCCACGTCGCGGACGTGGATGGTCCCCCGTCGTCGGCGAGCAGGCTGGGCGGGTTCGGTCGCGCGGCGTCGAGCCGGTCGCACATCGCCGCGGTGCGGTCGTCCTCGTGCGGCACCGTGGCGGTCGCCACCTCGCCGTTCGGCACCCCGGTGTTGCCGTCGGCACCCGCAGCGGCGGTCATGGCGTCGGCGAGCAACAGCGCGACCTGCGAGGCGGTCCCGCCGCTCGGGAACCGGCGGTCGCTGAACCCGCCCGTGGCGTCGATCAGCGCGCTGCCCTCCGCCCGCCGTTCGAGCTGTCCGCCGGTGAGCCGCTGCAGGTCGTCGGCCAGCGCCCGTCCCTGCTGGACGAGGTAGGTGCGGGCGCCGTCGTCGAGGTCGTCGACGTAGACCACCGGGTGCTCGAGCAGCAGCCGGACGAGCCGGCGTCGCGTCGCGGTCCGGCGTGCCGCGGTGCTGGTGTCGGCACCATCGCCCCGACCGTCGGAGGTGAGCAGCGCACGGACCGAGGGCACGTGCTGGAGCACCCGTGGCGGCACGGCGACGAGGTGGAGCACGTCGCGGTCCAGGTCGTAGAGCGCCTCGCCGGAGTCCGGGTCGCGGATCCACTCGACCGTGGACGATTCCACCTCGCGTAGCCCGCCCAGCTCGATCAGGTGGCGGACCACGTCGACGAACGCGAGCCGGTGGCGGTACTGGTCGGGATCGAACCCGAGCCCCTCGATCTCCGCAGCGCGGCGCTTGAGCGCGTCTGCCAGCTCGGTGAGCGCGACCTGGGTACCGGCGCGGCCGAGGGCTGCGAGCACCAGGCTCAAGTAGGCGTAGCGACGTCGGTCGAAGGGCTTGCGGTCGCGCCGCCGGACGAGCCGCTGGGTGTCGTCCAGCCGGTCGATGGGCCGCAGCAGGCGAGCGCAGGTTGCGGACAGCTCCAGCCGGTAGCCGGCCAGCGTGCCGAGGTCGTCGGTCAGCTGCGCGGAGAACCGGCGCACCAGCGGCAGCGCGGTGCGGTCGGGGTAGGTGGTGGTGATCAGCGGATGGATCAGCAGGGTGCGGACGGCGCGCTGGTAGTCGGCCAGGTCGGTGTCGCGGACCTCCTCGGCGATCATCGCGTCACCTCCTCGATCTCCAGCCGGACGTCGGGCAGCGTGAGC
Organism: Tindallia sp.; assembly: GCA_007134225.1. Lineage (GTDB taxonomy): Bacteria > Bacillota > Clostridia > Peptostreptococcales > Tindalliaceae > Tindallia. Next base: position 9,539 of record SLLE01000190.1, on the reverse strand, counting down.
ACCCCCGATGGGGTGCGTACGCGCGAGCCTTGCGCGTCCGGTCGCAAGCGGAGCCGGATCCCGACGTCGCTCGAGTCGGCGTGGACCCGACCCGAGGTGACCGACCGCGTCTGCAGGGCGCGGTCGAGCAACCGCAGCAGCAGTGCCACCTCGTGGTCGGCGAGCACCCGGTCGTGCAGCGGCTGGTCGAGCAGGCTGCGTACGGCCTGGGCCTGGGCGGTGCGTTCGGCGAGCTGACGGCGTCGCCCGTACTCGCGGGCGAGCCGGTCGTCGGGCAGGGGCGCGGGCCGGCCCGGGCTGGGGGCCCGGCCGTGTTCGCGCAGCGTGGTGGAGACGGGCACCGGGGGCGCCTGCCACCAGCTGCGGTCGGCGCGGGTCACCTCGGGGTCGTCGGCAGCGATGGCGAGGTGGCGCGCCGAGCGGACCCCCGCGGCGACCGACCACAGGGCGGCCGCGTCGCCGTCGGACGGGGCCGACCAGCACCAGGCCGCGAGTTCGCGGAGTTGGGCGTCGCGGCTGACCCCGGAGCGGCGCGCCTCGGTGACCTGGCGCAGGAGCGAGGCGAGGTCGGCGATCGCCGAGGTCGTGCGTGCGTCGAGCCGGTCGATCGTGGCGGTCTGCTCGTGGTCGCCGACGAACCAGGCGACGATGCCGTCCCAGTGCTCGCGCCACCGCGCCGCACGTTCCACGGGGGTCGCGAAGGGGGAGGGGTCGGCCTGCGCCGCCAGGTCGACCAGACCGTCCTCGCCCGTCGCCTGGACGTCCTGCACCGCGGCGCCGATCAGGGGGCCGTAGCGCGACAGCTCGGCGTGGAACGTGCGCAGGTGGTCGAGCAGCAGGTCCTTGTGGCGCAGGAACGTCTCAGGGCGGGCGTCTTCGGTGCGGGCGAGTTCGCCGATGACGAGGTAGAAGCGGGCGGCGCGGTCCGCGAGGTCGGTGAGCACGCCGTGCAGGCGGTCGAGCAGACGGTGCACCGCGACCGGGTCGCCGGCGAGGTTGGCCTCCTTCAGTGCGGCGAGGTCCTCCAGGATCGTGCCGAGCGCGATCGCTTTGAGCTGGGCCTCGTCGGGCCGCGCGGCGATGACCCGCTCCACCGCGTTGTGCGCGACGAAGCCGAGCTCGGTGAGCTGGTAGACCGAGGCCCGGCGGCGGTACTCGGCGATGCTGCTGACCCGGCCGCTGTCCTGGCTGCGGTCGAGCACCCCCCAGTCCACGAGCGCGTCGAGGCTGCCAGGCAGATCGCTCGCCCGGGGGATCGTGGGATCGTCGTCGGTGAGCTCGTCGAGCGCGGCCGCGACCTGCTCCGTGGTGAGCCGCACCTCGTAGGTCCGGCGGGCCCGGTCGAAGATGCGCAGCAGCCACAGGTACAGCTGGCGATCTGGCCCGCTGAGCCAGCCGAACAGCCGCAGGCGGTGGTCCAGTGTGTGGACGGCCACCGCGGCGGCGGGGGAGACCACGCCGTCTGCGGCGCCGTCCGACGAGGGGGGTTGCACTCCGGCGACTCCGGGTGTGTGAGGGTGATGGGCACGACCGTCGTGAGACTACGGAGCACCTGCGACACGTGGTGCCAGGCGGCCCCCGACAGAGGGTCGTTGTTTCCGGCCGCTGGAACTGCGAGAGTTGGTCCTCCTCGACGAGGGTGCCTCGATGACGATGCTGCCGGCGATCCGTGATCCCGCGTGTACGGCCTGCGCGGGGCCGGTCGTCGTCGTGGCATGGACGCAGCTGTCCCTGCTGCGACATGGTGGCTACGGCGAGGCACAGCAGACCCGTATCGAGCAGTGCGTCACCGCGTGGTGCGGGTCGGCTCGACGCGTTGGGGTGGACTCGGTCAACCCGCGGGTCGCCGCCAGCGCCTGACGGCACCATTTGGTCACGTGGCAGGGGCCAACGCCACCATCGCACGGGTAGCGTGGGCGGCATGCCTGCCCACCGGATGAACCGCGACGAGTTCCACGCCAAGATCGCGGACTACGACGCTGACCAGCTCCGCAAGATCCTGTGGACCCTGTACTGGCGCGGGTCCGCGCCGATGCGTGAACGCATCGAGGGCCAGCTCGACCCCGACGGGCAAGCCCGCCAAAGAGCTCGGAAGGTCGAGCCTCCTACCGCCGCGGAGGTGTTCGAAGAGGTCCGAGGGTTCGTCGCGCTGGCCCGCTCCGGCGCGTACCTGGCCGGTGATCGGCGCGTGTCCCCGAAGGAACGGACCCGCTGGCGGTTCACGTTCCGTCGGCTCGCAGCCGACGCCCAGGCGGCCCTGGCAGGCGACGATGTCGACACCGCCGCTGTCGCGGTGGAGGTGCTGGTCGACCTCGCCTGTGAGAGCGAGGGATTCGAGTACTTCCGGTCGGACGATCCGATGCAGGCTGCCGGGTTCGTGGTGTCGGACGCGGTCGCCGGTCTGTGGCGCGCTGTCCGCGATCGGCACGGTTTCGCGACGTTCGTTGATCAGGCGGCTCCGCAGCTGCTGCGCTGGGAGGCCGGGCACGGGTGGACCCGCTACGGCATGGGCAGCGTCGCGGAGAAGGAGACGTCGCTGGCCAGCGTGCTGGAAGGGATGTTGCAGGCCCCCGACCACTGGCGGGCCTTCGCGACGCGCTACCTCGAGGTCCTCGACGAGGCGGCCGATCGGACACCCGGAACGCCTCGTCACCGGTCCCGATCGGCGGGACACGACCGCACGGCCCGGGCGCGTGCCCTCGCGGAGTGGCATGCCCTGCTGGTGGACCGGCTGGTCGGTTCCGAGGACGAGGATCTGCTCGACCGGCTCGTCGGCCATGCGGCCCTCGCCGGGCCCGAGCGGACCTTCCTGCAGGCCCAGCTCGCACACCGGCGGGGTGACGACGAGACCGCACGCAAGCTCGTCCACGACAGCCTCGAGGGGCTGCCCGGCCACCCGGGCTTCCATGGTCTGGCCCAAAGGATCAGTGCGCCCCTGCCTCCGCGCGCGCAACAGGTTCGCCAGGCACGCCGCTGATCATGGGCGTTGCCGCTGGGCGAAAGCTGCCAACCTCGAGGACGCGAGGGACCGGACTATCTCCCAGAGAACCGTCCAGGACCGCAGCTCGAGACTGTGCACAGCTGCGTTGATCATGTGGCGGAGGGGCCAAATGGTTCGCTCCACGTCAAGCGGGGTGATGTAGCTCCGGACGGCATCCGCGTGGTCGAAGCCGGAGGCCTTCGACCAACGCTCGACATCATCGCCGGCCATCACGATCGGGTCCGTGCGGAGTTGACGGCAGCTCGCGCCGACCTTAACGCTGCGTCCCTGCGGCGGTTGCTCACCTCCTCGTCAGCCAACTCGACGTTCGCCACGATGATGTCGATCGCGGAAGCTTTGGGTTTGCGGATCGAGATCCGTAAGGAAACCTCGGTCGAGCGGATGTTCACCGCTAGCTGAAGTCCACGGTGCGGCTCGCCCGGTACGGGTCTCGTCGTGCACGAACCTGCCGGTAGACCGACTCTGGCATCGCCGTTCGGTTCGGTTTGGAGTCCCCGTCCGTCGCGCTACCGATCCACCTCGGCGCGGATCGCTTCCCGTAGCGGCGGCAGCTCCTCCCGGACTGTGCGCCAGACGATGTCACGGTCGGTGCGGTGGTACTCGTGATCGAGGAGGAGGCGCATGCCCTCACCCCTCGCCAGGGGATGCCCCGATGTCGATCCGTGACGTCCGCCGGTAGGTGCGACGCGGCCTCACCGATGACGGCGAGCTGGCGCACGATCGCGTCGAGCAGGAGTGGCTCGTCATGGGAGAGCCCGACGGCCTGGGCCCGGAGTCGGTGATCCTCGATGGCTTGGATCGCCTGCAGGATGTCTTGGAGGCGTTGATCGGTACCGCGCGGGCTCACAGCGGCATGGCTTCCGCGGATGCTCGTCGAAGCGCATCGTCGTCGAAGAGTTCGCGGACCGTGACGTCGACCGGGACGCCAAGTGCCTCCACGAGGTCAGCCTGCAAGCTCGCCAGCTTGACGTACGTGACGCCCGGAAGGTCGACGAGCAGGTCGAGGTCCGACCCGTCCGCATCCTCTCCGCGTGACGTCGAACCGAAGACGCTGACGGCGGTGACGCCGTGTGCCTCGAGGATGGCCTGCACCTGCTCCAAACTTGACGCGAGCCGGTGCTGCACGGGATGCTTCGGTTGGTCTGGGGCAGCATCGTCCACCTCGAGCCGGAGTGTCTTGCCTGCCGCTCGGAGGATGCGCTCCAGCGTGGTGAGTGACGGTTGGGAGTGCCCGCCTTCATAGCGCGCCAGTGCGGACTGCGAGGTCCCGGCACGCTGCGCGAGGTCACGCTGAGCGAGCCTCGCATCGAGGCGCGTGCGTCGGATCAGATCGGCGAGATCCATGCGTCGATGATGCCTGAAGGGGTATCAGATGGGGAGGTCCCAGGATGCGACCCGTCTGCTCCTGGGTCGGAGGACCTCGGCATGGTGTGGGGAGTGGGTCACGCGGGTGGCCAGCGCTGGGCACCGTGAAGGATGCGCAGCACCAGCACGACGGTCCGCTCGATGCGGTAGACCACGACGTACGGCGTTCCGACGACGACCAGCTCCCGCGTGTCGGCGACACGGCCGGGGCGTCCGATCGCGGGATGATCGGCTATGCGTCCTACGGCGGCATGGACGGCGTCGCCGACGTCGATCGCCGCCCACGGGTCACGTTCGGCGATCCACTCGAGTTGCGCGGTCAGGTTGCGGGTGGCCTCGGGGAGCCACTCGACCCTCACGCGGGGCGTCCGCTCGCCTGCTGTTCGATGGCCGCGCGTTGCTGCTGCCAACTGGAACGCACCGACTCGTGGGTCAGACGTGACGTCGCGGGGTCGTCGGCTTCCTCGAGTGCCTGCTCTATCTCGCCGCGGAACCAGCGGTCGTGTTCCCGGAGCTCACGGTCGCGGTGCACGGCGTCCTTCATCAGCACACGGAGCAGCTGGGCTGCGGTTCGCTCCTGGTTCGCTGCCACCTCGGCGAACGCGGCCTTGAGGTCGTCATCGACCCGGAACGTGAAGGTGCCCTCGGCCACGATCTGCCCTTCCTGTGTTATATGTGAGGTGCCGATGATAACAGTTGTTTCGGGGCAGTCCCAGCACGACCGGGGACATCGGGCACGGGAGCTACGGAAGCGCTGACCGTCCTTCGCCTGTGTTGAACAGAATGTAGGGGGTCGTTGGGCGGATTCGGGGTCGTAGAGGGGTGTGCGAGGCGTTCTGGGTCCGGTGGACCCCGAATCGTGTAGTAACACGCGGTGTTGTGGATAGTTGCATTGGTGTATTTCGGGAGGCATGTTGCGGCAAAACGGTCCTCATCGGGTAGGTAGTCGTGTATCTGCGGAAGTCGTCTCGGACGAACAAGGACGGGTCGGTGACCTCCTACCTGTCGCTCGCGCACAACTACCGCGATCCGGACTCCGGGGTGTCCAAGCCCAGGATCTTGCACTCGTTCGGTCGGGAGGACGAGCTCGATCCCGAAGCGCTGACGCGGCTGATGGCGTCGATCGCCCGCCATCTGGATGTTGCGGCACCAGCCGTCGCCGACGGCGGCCCTGTGGCGTTGGACCTGGAGCCGGTCGATGGTCGTGACCTGGGCGGGGTGTGGGTGCTGGATCAGCTGTGGTCCCGGCTCGGGATCGGCGCTGAGATCCGCAAGCTGGCCCGGTCTCCGAAGCACCGGCCGGGCCGCAAGCTGGATGTCGCCACGTTGGAGCGGATCTTGTTCGCGCTGGTGGCTGGCCGGGCGCTCGCCCCGTCATCGAAGCTCGAGGCGACCCGGTGGATCCGCGAGGAGGTCCACATCGACGGACTGGCGGAGGCCGATCACACGGCGTGTTATCGGGCGATGGACTGGCTGCTCGAACATCTCGAAGCGCTCCAGGAGACGGTGTTCTTCGCCGTCGCGGACCTGCTCCAACTTGATGTGGACCTGATCTTCTTCGATACCACCAGCACCTACTTCGAGACGCCGTTCGAAGACGGCGAACTCGACGGTGACGACGACGGGCTACGCAAGCGCGGGCATTCGAAGGACGCGAGGCCCGACCTACCCCAGATCGTGATCGGCATGGCCGTGACCACCGGTGGACTCCCCGTCAAGCTGTGGGTCTGGCCCGGCGACACGCAAGACCAGACCGTGCTCGCCGAGGTCAAGGCCGATCTGGCCGGGTGGAAACTCAACCGGACCGTGTGGGTCGTGGACGCCGGGTTCACGAGCGCCGCCAACCGTAAGGTCCTCACCCAAGGCGGGTCCGGGTTCATTATCGCGGAGAAGCTGCGCGGCAACGAAGCCGCGGCCGTGGAGGCCCGCTCCCGCCAGGGCCGGTTCAAGACCGTGGACGAGAGCTTGCAGGTCAAGGACATCCGCGTCGGTGACGGCCTCGACGAACAACGGTTCATCATGATCCGCAACCTGGAAGCCGCCGCCCACGACGCGCACGTCCGCGACCGGCTCGTCGCGCTGCTCGAAGACCGCATCGAGGGCTCCGACGCGCTCGACCCTGACAAGCGGGCCGAGCTACGTGGCCGGATCCGAGAGAAGCCCGGCCTCTGGCGCTACCTGCGCGTCACCCCCTCCGGACTGTTGCGCATCGACCGAGCCAAGATCGCTGCCGAGACCCGGCTCGATGGCAAGACGCTGCTGCGCACCTCCGAGATGGAGACCGATGCTGCCGACATCGCGCGGGGCTACAAGGCGCTGCTTGAAGTCGAGCGAGGCTGGCGCGACCTCAAACAGCTCGAGCTGCGGCCCGTCTATCACCGCAAGGCCGACCGGATCGTCGCCCACGTCCAGCTGTCCTGGCTGGCGCTGCTGCTGATCCGCACCGCCGAGATCGCGACCGGTGAGACGTGGCGCAACCTTGCCGCCGAGCTCGACCGCATTCAGTTGCACACCTACGACACCGGCCAGGGCACCGTGTCCCAACGCACCCGGCTCACCGCCAAACAATCTTCCATTCTTGAGCGTCTCGGATTACCCGAACCGCCCCGCTACTACGATTTCGAACCCCTCAACGACTAACCCCGATACCTCTCGAACCATCTCGGTCCCGTCATCGTGTAGTCACACGCCCGACGGGACTACTTCATGCCCAAAACCGCCACGGGGCGGCCGCTACGCCCCTCCAGCAGCCAGAATCGCCGATCGATGGGCCTCTACATTCTGTTCAGGCCAGGCCTTCCTGCCGGCGGGGCGCAGGCCAGCGCGTTGGCGACGCTCCTCGACCGGTGGATCCGGGACAATCCCCGTCCCTACGTCGGCCAGCACTGGCCCTGGTAGCGGACCCGTCACGCGGTGCGACGATGGCCCCTCTATCGGCGGGAGGTCGTCTCGGGCCGCAGGAGCTGCGACAGTGGGTTGCCGTCGACGAGAGCGTTCCGATGCCAATGGTCCCTGCGGTCCGTGACCCGGCCTGCACCGCCTGTGCGGGGCCGGTCGTCGTCGTGGCATGGACACAGCTTCCCCTCCTGCGGCATGCCGACTACGGCGAGGCACAGCGGACCCGCATCGAGCAGTGCGTGACTGCATGGTGCGGATCCGTCCGCCTCCTCGGGGTGGATTCGGTCAATCCGCTCGTCGCAGCCAGGGCCTGACCACCACTTCAGCTCCTGACGCCGTCGTGCGGATCGGGTCCGGCCGGTGCACCTATTCTGCGGAACGTCATGCCGCCGCCGGTATGCGTGCCGAGGTATCGCGCGACAAGGAGCAGGATGGGCCCGCTCGCCGAGGTGTTCTCCCGGTCCACCGTCATGGACCTAGCGGGCTTCGCCGTCTACGGCCGTGGGGTGGACTACTTCCGCAGCGGTCGCGTCGAGCCAGAAGCCGGTGGTGACAGCCGGTTGCGGGCCACGGTGCGTGGATCGGTGCCCTACACGGTCGAGCTCCGGGCCGAACGAGGCCACCCGGACTGGTCGTGCACCTGTCCGTACGCCGAGGATGGTTCGTTCTGCAAGCACGTCGTCGCGGTGTGCCTGCTCCTCGACCCCGACGGCATGGAGGCGCTGCCGGAGGATCCAGCACCGCCTCTTGCGGTATCGCGTGCCGAGGAGGTTGGCCTGCTGGCTGACCACGTCGACGGGTTGGACCGGGACCGGCTGGTCGAGCTCGTCCTGGAGGTCGCGGAGCAGGACTGGCGGCTGCGCGAGCGGCTGCTGGCCGAGGCCCGGGCGACACGCGGCCAGGGTCCTGACCTAGCCATGTGGCGTCGGCGGATCGATGCTGCGTTCACCCCATACGACGACTTCGTGCCCTACCAGGAGGCGGCCGCGTGGGCCGGCGAGGTGCACGAGTTGATCGACGGGCTGGCGGAGCTGTGCGAGGCCGGACACCCGGAGGCAGCTGCCCTGCTCGCAGAGCATGCGCACCGCCGTGCGGATGAGGCGATCGGCTACGTGGACGATTCCGACGGCTGGCTGATGGGGATCTCGGAGCAGCTGGCGGAGCTGCATCTGCGGGCCTGCGTCGAGGGCGAACCGGATCCCGTCGAGCTCGCTGGCCGGCTGCTCGCCCTGGAGCTGACCTCGGAGCTGGACGGCTTCCATCGCGCTGCCGCGACCTACGCGGGTGTACTCGGCCCGGAGGGTGTGGCGGAGTACCAGCGGTTGGTCGAGCCTCGGTGGGACGAGGTGAGCGCCCACACCGAAGGGTGGTCGCCGCAGCGGTTCAGCCTGCGTGAGGCGATGGTCGGGGTGGCCCTGGCCGCGGGGGACCCGGATGAACTGATCGCGGTCTACCGGCGCGACCTCCAGACGCCGGATGTCTACCTGGAGATCGCCCGGACGCTCGTGGCGGCGGGCCGTGACGAGGAGGCCGAAACGTGGGCTCGCGACGGTCTGGAGGCCTTCTCGGAACGATCGTGGCAGACCCCGCCTCTGCGCGAGTTCCTCGCCGGGATGCTGCGTGAGCGTGGTGAGCGGTCAGCCGCGGTCGAGCTGTTCTGGGACGCCTTTGTCCGGGCACCGTCGCTGACCGCCTACCGGCGGCTGCTGGACGAAGCCGGCGACGACGCCCCCTCGGTGAAGGCGCGAGCCATCGAGACGCTGACGGACCGGGTCGAGCGGCCGGGTGACGAGCAGGCACGGGGCAGCTCCGGCCCGTCCGGCGTGCTGGTTGAGATCCTGGCGTACGAGGGTGAGATGGAACGTGCGTGGAAGGTCGCCACCGACCACGGGTGCGACCGCCGGATGTGGCTCACGCTCGCACGGGGCCGCGAGGAAACCCATCCGCTGGATGCGATCGGGGTCTACCAGCCGGAGACGTTCAGGCTCATCGAGGCGAAGAAGAACGCCACCTACCGGCAAGCGGTGGACCTGCTCAGCCGTATCCGGCGGCTCGCACGCCAGGCCGACGAACCGCAACGCTTCGAGGACATCCTGGAACGGATCCGCGCCGAGCACGGCCGCAAGCGCAACCTGATGAAGCTGATCGACCAGAAGGGCTGGTAGCCGATGGCCGAGATCACCGTCGAGGAGTCGTGGCGTCAGATCCGGGTGCTGACCGACCGGGCCGAGCAGGCCATGTCGGACCGGCGGCCGGACGAGGCGGTCGACCGGTG
>SLLE01000145.1 GCA_007134225.1 Tindallia sp. | reverse complement strand
TGAAAGGTGTATTTATTGTCACCTACCACGACGGTGTGTCCGGCATTATTTCCTCCCTGTGCTCTCACCACAACATCTGCATGTCCTGCCAAGTAATCAATCAATTTTCCTTTACCTTCGTCGCCCCATTGGGCGCCAACGATGGCTGTAGATGACATTTTCTTCACTCCTTGCTGGTTTCTTCCTATTGCTCTGCTATTGATTCAATAGCATATGTATCCTATAACGGTTAACGGTCTAAAAGTCAGGCTTATCGTACCACAGGATAGAAAAAGCGTCAACAACTAGCAAAACCCGCCCATTTGGCGGGTTTCTCTCGCTATACATTTCATTACTGTACGTCTGCTTTCTCCAGGTATTCGTTTAAGTCGTCCACCAGCTTCGATACATCAATGCCATGCACCTGTCCGGCATCAGCGATGCTTTCCATGGTAGCTCCAGGGCATCCAAGGCAGGCAAGGCCGTGTTTCATAAAAATAGGAGCCATCCCTGGATCCATTTTCAGAACATCCATAATGGTCATTTCCTTATTTACTTTTGACATGCTATCCCTCCTTAAGCGGATTTCCGCTGTTTAATCCATACTAAAGTTGTCAAGATTATTGTATCACAGAAGCGTTTCTGTGACAACCGTAATTTATGTGTATTTTGATGCATCCACAAACTTTTGATATTGGCCCATCCATACCATTTCAATGGTTCCGGTTTCTCCGTGACGATGCTTGGACACAATTATTTCTGCCATGTTCTGCTGCTCACTTTCTTCATCATAATAAGCTTCCCGGTATAGGAACATAACCACATCGGCATCCTGCTCAATGGCCCCGGATTCCCTCAGGTCGGACAGGATCGGTTTATGGTCGGAGCGCTGTTCCGGTGCACGGGAGAGCTGGGAAAGTGCAATCACCGGGCAGTCCAATTCCTTGGCCATGATTTTAAGGTTTCGGGAAATGGCCGATATTTCCTGTTGCCGGTTTTCCGTTCTGCTTTCTCCCTGCATAAGCTGCAGGTAATCAATAAGTACCAGATCCAATCCTTTTTCCATTTTCAACCGCCGGGCTTTCGACCGCATTTGGGTGACGGAGATACCGGCAGAATCGTCAAAGTAGATTTTCGCACCGGATAGGGGAACCATGGCCTGGGCAATTCGATTCCATTCTTCATCGTTAAGCCGCCCACTCTGGATTTTCCCCATGTCCACCATGGATTCAGCTGCCAGCATCCTGAGAATCAGCTGTTCCTTGGACATCTCAAGGCTGAAAATGGCCACGGAGGCTTCCGACTTTAGTGCAGCATTTTGAGCCAGATTCAGGGCAAAAGCCGATTTTCCCATAGCCGGACGGGCAGCCACCAGAATAAGGTCTGAAGCGTGGAGCCCGTTCAGCTTTTTATCAATATCCAAAAATCCAGTGCTAAGACCGGTAACTGCCTGTTTATTTTCATACCTGATTTCGATTTCATCAAAGGCTTCATTAACTACTTCCTGGATACTGGTGAAGCCCTGACGGTATTGTTTCTGGGTGATATCATAGATGTTTTTCTGTGCCTGCTCCAAGAGCTCCTGCACATTCACATCCGCTCGATAGCCTTGCTGGGCTATTTCCCGGGATGAGTTGATAAGCCGGCGCAGCACGGCTTTTTCTTCCACCACTTTTGCGTAGTATTCCACATGCACCGTCACCGGAACGGAAGTTGACAAACTGGTGATATAGGGAATGCCGCCGATGGCGTCCAGGGTTTCACGCCTTCTTAGTTCTTCTGTCAGGGTAAGCAAGTCCACCGGCTCATCGCGCTGAAAGACATTAACCGCCGCTTCAAATAATTCCCGATGAGCTTCTTTATAAAAATCTTCCGGCAGCAGCATTTCCAATGCCACAAACACCGCTTCCCGATCCAGCAGCATGGCGCCCAAGACAGATTGCTCTGCTTCCACGCTATGAGGTGGTATTTGCACCATTCCGTTAAAATCTTCCATGTCGCCACCTCTTTCCGTTGACCTTTATTCTGCCTGCACCTTAACCTTCATGCTGGCGCTGACGTTTGGATATACCTTTACTTCCACTGAGGTTTCGCCTATATCCTTGATGGAATTCGCTATATTTATTTTCCGTTTGTCCATCTTAATTTTATGTTGTTTTTGCAATGCTTCTGCTATTTCCTTGTTGGTGACAGATCCGAACAGGCGTCCACCCTCTCCGGCTTTGGTCTGAATGCTGACAGTCAACTTTTCCAACCGTTCCTTCAACGCTTCTGCTTTCTCTAATTCTTCTGCCTTTCGTTTAGCCTGGGCTTGTTTTTGCTGCTGTACTTCGTGGACGTTGCTGTCGCTGGCTTGAACAGCCATTTTTTTCGGTATCAGGAAATTGCGTGCATATCCATCGCTGGCATTGACAATTTCGCCTTTTTTACCCAATCCTTTGACATCCTGCTGTAAAATTACTTTCATGCTTCTTCATCCTCCTGTTCTTCTTCCAGTACCTGTGTAATGGCCTCCACCAGTTTTTCCCTGGCTTCCTCCATGCTCATATCCTGCAATTGGGCGCCAGCCACTGTCATATGGCCGCCCCCACCTAGTTTTTCCAATATTACCTGCACATTGATCTCTCCCAGAGAACGTCCACTTATGAAAACAAACCCTTTGGGGTCATGACCCAATACAAAGGAAGCTTTTGCGCCGCGTATGTTCAGCATGGTGTCTGCTGCCTGAGCAGCCACCAGGTTAGCGTTCTCTGATTCATCTTCGCTGACGGCAATAGCGATTTTCTCCAGGATTAACTCCGCTTTTTTCACGACTTCTGCCCGTGACACAATAGATTCCAGGTCATCCTGAAACATTTGCCTTACCAGCGTCGTATCAGCGCCTGCCCTTCTGAGATAGGAGGCGGCTTCAAAGGTTCTTACCCCGGTTTTAAAGGTGAAGTTCTTTGTATCAAGTGCAATGCCCGCCATCAGGGCTTCGGCTTCCAGACTCTCCAGATGCAGCTTTTCCTCCATATAGTGAATGATCTCTGTTACCATCTCACAGGTGGAGGATGCATAGGTTTCATGATACGAAAGAATAGGGTTTTCAACAAAATCCGTGCTGCGGCGATGATGGTCGATCAGCACAATCTTGGTTTCCGCTTTCAACAGTTCCGGGCATTCCGTGTAAACCGGCCGGTGCGTATCCACAATGACCACCAAACTTTTTTTGGCCGACTGAAGCTTTTGTGCTTCGCTGCAGGAAATGACTGCTTTTTTGTATTCCGAGATTTTCATCATTCGTTGATACAGTACTTCAATGGATGGATTGCTTTCATTTAAAACAATGTGAGCTTCTCTTTTCCGGTTTTTTGCAGCTCTGTAGATACCAAGGGCAGCTCCCAATGCATCCAGATCTGCATTTTTGTGTCCCATAACCAGCACGACGTCTGATTGCTCCATGAGCTGTCGAAGGCCATAGGCAATGACACGAGCCTTTACTTTTGTTCGTTTTTCGACAGCCTTGCTTTTTCCTCCATAAAACTTGATGTCATCGTTTTTTTTCACCGCCACCTGATCGCCGCCGCGTCCAAGGCATAAATCCTTGGCGGTGTTGGCATAAGCCATGCATTCCTGGAAGTCTTTTCCCATCGTTCCCACACCGATGCTGAGGGTTGGTGGGATCTGATTGCCCAGTTGTATTTCCCGAATTTCGTCCAAAAGTTCAAATCTTTTCGCTTCCTGACCTTCCAGGTATTGATATTCAAAAATGACAATGTATTTATCCTGTTCGTATTTTTTGGCCAGCCCTTTCAGTCCGGAAGCCCAGACATGCGTGCGATGATCAATATCCGCCGAAACTTTTGCCCGGTTGACATCTTCCGTGCTTTTCATCACTTCATCATAATTATCCACCTGAACAAGAGCCACCACCAGCTTTTCCTGATTGTATATCTTCTTCAAATTTTCAAACGCCGTACTTTCAATCCAGTAAAGCACCACCAGATAATCGGATCCCTGGCGTCCTTCCTGTCTCACCACATTAAACAGTACTTTGAAGCTTCGGTTGTCTATACGGGCGTATCCTATTTGTGGTGTGTCTTTTCGCATCAATTCGTGCAAATCAAAGTTTTTTACCAGGTCATGGATATTGCGTTCCAGCAAATCTTTCTCCTGGATCACGCCGGTAAATTTTTGATTATACCAGGTAATGGTTCCATCAATGTCCACCATGCTTAAAGGGATGGGCATGTTTAAAATGGATTGCTTGGTGGCAGAGTCTATGTCCGTTGAAAGACGTTCGATGTAGGCGGTCCATTCCCTTTTCTTCATATTGCTCACTCTTAGATTGTACACAATCAAGTAAGCCAGCAGAAAGATTCCGACAACGCCGATGGGTCGATTGTAAACCGCAATCAACAGGATCAATATCGTGATAATGATCATATAGATTCGGGTGTCCGGTACCAGTATTTGAAACAGTCGATTTTTTTTCTTCATATAGGACACTCCTGGAACAAAGATGCGGAGCATCTTTGTTAATTGAGACTTAAGAATGATGAATTTAGTTTAAAATACTTAAAGCTTCGAATTGCGGGATGATCCCTCTCCCCTACACTCTATAAAGAGGTTTGACTTTGCTTTAGCTTTCCCTTTCCAACTTTCCAACTTT
>SLLE01000050.1 GCA_007134225.1 Tindallia sp. | reverse complement strand
TGCCATGTCCCCCATTGTTTATAATGTTTTAATGTTTTGTGTGGCCGTCTCACTTCAAAAGGGAGGTATTAGTATGGTTATGTACGTCGTCAAATGGCATGTGATCCCCTCCACGAAAGAAAAGTATCTGGAATGGACCAAGTCAGCCATACCGCGTATGCTCAAGGTACCGGGGATCAAAGAATTTAGGGCTTACCGAACCGCTCTGGGAGATTCTCAGGTCGTGGTGACCTTTGAGTTTGAAAACATGGCGGATTTTTCTTCCTGGCATGAGCAATGTTTTGACACTGTGTTGCAGGAACCCTTCGAGCTATGTGCCAATGTAACATCCGAGCTATGGGGTCCTTCACCAGTGGTCCCGGAACCCATACGTCCAAAAGGTTAAAAAACTGACCTTGCCCGCCACTAAAAATAGGAGCAAATAATAAAATAGAGAGACGGCCACCAAAACGTCTAGAAACCATACTCCTGGTTAACCAGAATAGCTATTCATCAATGAGCGTAAAGATAGAGTCAAGATGCCTGCAGCCAAACTAAAAAGTACGGTGTTCCGGCTTCTGACTGGAATTTGACCGATAGGAGGTGAATTTTATGTCAGATGAAAAGAAGAAGGAAGTCATGCGCGCCTTCGTGAAAAGTTTCGAGGAGATGGACGTAGAGAAAGCACTGTCCCTGCTAACCGATGATATTACCTGGGTGACCCCCTTCGGCACATTTAAGGGGAAAGAAGAAGTGAAACGTTACTTGGACTGGAACGGCAAGAACAGCAAAGAGGTCAAATTCACCGAATCTGGACCAGGCATCCTTGTCCAGGGAGACATTGCCTCCTTTGAACACCGCATCTCAGGTATTATGCAGGGCGAAAAAGTTGATTTTCTGGCCATGTGTACCTACCAATTCAGCGGCGACCAGGTCAAGGAAATGAAAACCGTCTTTGATCGGTTGGATATAGCTGAACAGGCCACATCCACCTGGCTGCCCAAGAAAATCGTCAACACGCTTGTGAACAAGCTTCACAAAGGACTGGATTAACCGTCATCCAGTCATCTGAAAATCATCTGGCTGCAGGCTTCGATTTCTCATCCATCGCTTGATGAAACAAAGCGGGATAGAAACATCCGACGGCATTCTCATTCCTTTGCAATTGACCCGGGAAGACATGGTAAATCCGTCTTATTTTGAGATGTAAGTTCCCTCTTTTGTCACGATCATTTCACTAAACCGTCACATTCCTCCTGTATGCTGTGTATAGTATCAATCCACTAGATTGGAAATGCACAGCACAGGGAGGAATTTTATTATGTTACCTAAACCCAGCAAAGGATTGGTCATAAGCCTGATTATCGTGTTATCCATTTTTACAGCGATGGTTGCAACCGGCGGATCTTTTTCCGCCAGCCTTGAATCGGATGCAGATATCTACTCCGCTTCAAAGGACCAGCCCTCTTACGAAGCCTCCCAGCCTATAAAAGAAGAAAGCTTATCAGAGTTCTATGAAAGGACGGTTCGGTCATTTGATACCAATCAGGGAAGCGCGGACGTTCTTCCGGTGCTTATGTATCATCATTTACTGCCTGCGGCAGACAATATTTATCCGGAGGAGCCGGCGGTGCTGAATTTGGAAATCTTCGAGCAACAGATGGCTTATTTGGAGGACCAGGGTTTTACGACCCTAACGCTGAAAGAAGCAGAGCTGTTTCTCCGGGGTGAGCTGGAGATTCCCCGTAATTCCATATTGATTACCTTTGACGACGGATACGCCAGTGAAGCAGTTTATGCGGCGGATGTATTGCGCCGATATGATTTGAAGGCAGCCAGCTTTCTTATTACTTCTCAAATTGAAGACGAAACAGAAGATTTTCATCCTCACGAACTAAGCTATCTGTCCTGGGAACAGATTCAGGAAAACAGGGATGTTTTTGAATACGCCCACCATTCTCATGACATGCATCACCTGGAAGAAAACAAAAGTTTATTGGTTGTATGCTGCGAAGACACCCTGCGGGAAGATCTGAGAGCTTCTCTTTCATTGCTGGAAAGCCCGTATTTTGCCTACCCCTATGGGCATAAGGACTGTGATGTAATTCAAACATTAAAGGATAAAGACTATCGTATGGCCTTCAGTACCCGGGAAGAAATGGCGCGTCCCGGAGAGGATCTTTTCAGAGTGGGCCGTTTTGGCATCACCTACCACGTTTCCTTTGAACGGTTTCAATCCATTGTGCATGGCTACCAGTAATCCGGTTTTCAAAAACCCCGTACCTGACCCCGCCAGGGAGGTGGAAGGTCTTTTTGATATTCATCCACTCCGGGGCCGCCCAATGAGTGCAGCCGCCAAATACCGTAGATATAGCTGAGGATGAGCACCAGCGCCGTCACCGGCCAGCCCAGCAGCGCATTGGCCCAAGCCAGCCGAAAAACATCACCGCCGCGCAGCAGCAGGATCTGAAGGCTGAGGCGCAGGGCAAAAAACACGGCCCAAAAAACCGTCACTTCCCGGTAGGCAGGTTTCACATCTGCCCGCCAAAACCATGCCAGAGGCCATCCCCGGGACAAGTGGCTCACCCAGGCCGCCAAGGGCTGATTCAGAATCAGACTCAACAGCGCTGAAGCCAGGAGAACACCACTGGTAAGAGAAGCAGAAAGAAAATAGCTGGAGGCATTTCGGGTCACCAAAGCCAGACCAGACGCCGCCCCCACCACCAGAAACCCTCCCAGAGCATAGGTAGCCTTTTGCCCCAGAAAAAGACGACGAAGTCCCAGAAGCAGTGACAGACCAAGAGCCGCCGCGGCAGCCATATATAGTCCCAGCATCCCGTTCACTAAGGCAAAAACCATGGGTGGCAGCAGCGCATCCAAGGTTTTTCCCGATACCACCTGACGCAATTCTTCAAAAATTTCTTTGCCCTTTCCAGTCATCATAATCCCTCATTTCTCAGATCCTTCCCTGCAGGATCTCCTCTTTACGATCCTTCAGGAAAAAGGTCAGCCAGTCACCCTTGCACTGGCGAAAGGCAACGATGAGATACAAAGCACCCGTAAAAAATCCCAAAGTCATCATGAAAATAATCCAGATTGCAGCCACCACTCGGCTCTCCTCTCGGAAGGCGATCCACAGGGAAAAGAGTGTAAATCCCACGTATAAATCCACCAGGGAAACAACTCCCCAGGCGTTTGCCAGCAACTCAGCACCGTCGGCGCCAAAATCCCCATTGATAAAACCATTACCAATGGCCACAGTCATGGCAATGAGTCCAAGCCAGGAAATTAAAAGTCCAGTTTTCAAGGCAACCCCTCTTTTCTAATAATTGGAATAAAGATCTATCTCTATTTATACCATCTATCAAGTGGATTCACTCGCATAATAACAATTCCAGATCAAACAAAATCCTTGTCTGTCGTCTCTTTCTGTTTGGCGGGCTGAAAAGTCTCTGAAAAATTGGCTTATTATTTCACAAAATCGTCACGTTCCTCCTTTATACTGTGCTTAACAATCAATCAATTAAATTGAAAATGCACAGCACAGGGAGGAATTTTATTATGCCTTCTAAAACCAGCAAGGTTTCCATCATCAGCCTTATGATAGTCCTATCTATTTTTACAGCGCTGTTTGCAACCGGTGGATCTTTTTCCGCCAGCCTTGAATCGGATGCAGATACCTACTCCGCTTCAAAGTACCAGCCCTCTTACGAAGCCTCCCAGCCTATAAAAGAAGAAAGCTCATCAGAGTTCTACGAAAGGACGGTCCGGTCATTTGATACCAATCAGGGAAGCGCGGACGTTCTTCCGGTGCTTATGTATCATCATTTACTGCCTGCGGCAGACAACATTTATCCGGAGGAGCCGGCGGTGATGAATTTGGAAACCTTCGAGCAACAGATGGCTTATTTGGCGGACCAGGGTTTCACTACCCTAACGCTGAAAGAAGCAGAGCTGTTTCCCCGCGGTTTACTTCTGAACATTCCTCTTCTTTAGTTCGGGTATGGCTGCTGAACTTTCAGCCCAAAAATGCTACAATGAGAAGAAAAAGAATGGACCATAGCAACGAAAGGTGAAAGGTGGCGAAGACAATGCCCTTGACCAAAGAAGCGATCATCGAAAAACTGCAGGCTTTCTTTCGTGAGCATGAAGAAATGATAACCCTTTACCTGTTCGGATCCTGGGCCAAAAAGAACACATCCCACCCTAAAGACATCGATGTCGCCATCCTTCTTTCAGAGGCAAAAAGCACAAAACCACCAGAATCTTTGGAACAGTGGATCTATTACCGGGAAAAACTGCAAAAACTGTTTTCGCAGGAAGTAGACCTTATTATCCTAAATACAGCCAACCCAATCCTTAAGCAACAGATCTTTTTTCACGGTATACAAATAGGCCTTCGCAACAAAGCTGAATACCTGCAATTTAGAATTAAATCCTACCAACAGCAATTTGGTATGGTTCATATCCAACAGCAAATGTACAGAAACAAAAAAGAATCGTCAAACCGACAGGCTGACGAAAAGCTTAATTCAAATGATGGAAAGGAGAAACAATCAATGGTTGACAAAATTCTATTTTTGAAGAAACTTAACAGTCTTGATTATCATATTAGTAGAGCCAGAAAATTTCGGAACCTTTCTTATGAAGAGTTTCAATCCAAT
>SLLE01000183.1 GCA_007134225.1 Tindallia sp. | reverse complement strand
GCCCTGGGAGATAAACCGGATGAAACACCCTGGAATGTTGGTATCAGAGAACCGGTCATTGAATCCGGAACTGTTTTAGGACGGGTTCCTTCAACAGATCTTTCCGTTGTGACTTCCGGTGATTATGAACGATACTTTATCGAAGATGGTACGTTATACCACCATATCCTTGACCCTCGAACCGGATATCCCTCCCAATCAGATCTGAGCAGTGTCACCATTGTTTCTGAAACCTCCATTGATGGTGACGTTTACTCGACCGCAATTTTTATCATGGGGCTGGCGAATGGCTTGAACGTGGTGGAGAACACGGAAAATGTCGAAGCAATTTTTGTGAATCATCAAAATGAAATCTTTCTAAGCTCCGGTTTACAGGATGGTGGCTTTGAGTTGATGAACGATGATTATCAGATTGTGGACCTTTAAAAAATTGGGGATGGCACCGTGGTCAATGGTGCCATCCCTTATTTTTTTAAAGAATTTCCACATCCGGATCGATTTTATAGATTACATCTTTTCGCTCCAGAATAATCATGGCTTTCTTTTTTAGTTCCTCATTATTTTTTATCTCTGTTAAAAGCTCCCGGGCCGGATTGATGGCTACCGGATTTCCTACGGCCTGCAGCATGGATAAATCACCTTTGGTATCCCCGTAGGCAAAGCTGTTTGGTAAGTCAATCTGGTATCGATGGATGATATCGACAAGGGCTCTTTTTTTACTGGAAGAATCCCACATTTGTATAATCTCACCGGTAAAATTATTGCCTTCGTCCACCAAATATTCAGTGGCACAAAAATCCTCCACCTCATATTTTTCCGCCATTTTTTCCACCAAATAATCAGGGCTTCCAGATATAAAGAACACGTAATGACCCTGCTCTTTATGCCAGTAAATTCGATCCCTGGTAAACCGATAAACCCGGTCCCCTTTGGTTTCAATCACCTGATCTACAATAAAGTCGATATAATACTTATTCTGACCCTTCATGGATTTAAGATATATTTCTGCCACTTCCAGCAAATAATCTTCATAGTTTCCCATACGCTTATCCCAGTTTTGAAATGCTTTCTGTGCATGGTTGTACCAGTAATGGGGATCGATGATTTCATAACGAATCAGTCTTTTGAAATGTTCCATCATTAAAGAGTCCCGGTGCAGGGTCCCGTCAATATCGAAAAAAGCAGCAATGTTTTTACTCATTGTAATCACTCCTATTGTCTTCTGGCCACAATTTCATCTCTGGAGGCCAGTGCAATATTGGCTGCATGGTCAGAAATACGTTCCAGGTTATTAATCATATCAAGAAAAATAACACCGGCACTGGGAGCGCATTGATGGGCATTTAGACGACCAATATGGTTCATCCTCAATTTTTTCTCCAGTAAATCCACTTTCTTCTCCAGTCCCAGCACTTCTTCAATCAGTTTAATATCAAGGGTTTGCATTGCTGTTAATGCTTTTTCATAGGCTTCAATGGTTAGATCGGAAATTTCTTTGATTTCTTCAATGGCAATCTCAGAAAAAGTCAACTTGTTGTCAATTTTAAACTGAGACAGTTCTGCCAGGTTTTCGGCATGATCGCCTACCCTTTCAATATCATTAATGGTATTAAATAGACCATCAACGGTTTCCCGCTGATCTGCCGACAGGTTCTTATTGGAAAGCTTAACAAGATAAGCAGCAATTTCCCGCTCCAACTCATTTGTTACTTTTTCCGTGGCAAATGAATCGTTTATTTTCTTTTCACTGCCATCTATAATGCTTTCCAGGGCATCTTGCAATGATTTTTTTGCCGTGTTTCCCATATGAAGGGTTTCTTTAATAGCAGTTCCCAATGCGATGGAAGGTGTATTCAAAATTCTCTCGTCAATATATTTTACACCAATAACGGCATCCGCTTCGCCCGGTACCATTTTGTAGGCTACTTTTATTAAAAAGCTTGTAAAAGGCAGCATCAGCAATGTGGTGGTCACATTAAAAATGGTATGAGCATTTGCGATTTGTCTTGGGATATCCCCCGGGTTTAAATATTTAATGAGATGATACGTTGGTTCCCGCAGGAGGAAAATAAAAAAAACGGTTCCAATCAGGTTAAAGAGCAAATGAAAAGAAGCAGCCCGTTTCGCAGTTCGGCTGGCACCAATACTGGAGATGATCGCTGTCACCGTGGTACCCAAATTAATGCCAAATAAAACCGGAAGCCCGGATTCGATGGGGATCAGGCCTTCCATGGCTAAAGCCAGCAAGATACCGGTGGAGGCTGTACTACTCTGAACCATGATGGTGATGGCAAAGCCGGCCAGGATTCCCAGAAAAGGATTTTCTCCAAAACTGATGAGAAAAGCACGAAATCCTTCGAACTCCCGCAATGGTCCCAATGCATCGCTCATAAATTTCATTCCGATAAATAACATACCAAAACCGATGAATGCTTCCGCCATCTGTTTCGCTTTTCGGTTTTTGCTAAAAAGCCAAGCGCCAACGGCAAGGCCAACAATCAATGGGGCAAAACGATCAATTTTAAAGGTAATAATCTGTGCGGTGATGGTCGTTCCGATATTGGCGCCCATGATCACGCTGGCAGCCTGACCTAATTGCATCATTCCGGCATTAACAAATCCAACAACCATGACCGTGGTGGCACTACTGCTTTGAACGATTGCAGTAACAATAGCTCCTACAACAACACCAGTAAAACGGTTAGATGTTAATGCACTGATAATGCTTTTAAGTTTCTGACCAGCTACTTTTTGAAGACCGGTACTCATCACATGCATCCCATAAAGAAATAAGCCCAGACCCCCAAGTACTCCAAAAGCAATATCCATGACTGTTCCTCCCATTGCTGTATAGGTAATATGTATTGTCGGATAAATAACGAAGCACAGTTATTATACTATGAAATGAAATGAATTGGCATAGGTTTTTAAAAAAACATGTTGACATAAAAAAATCGCAATTTTCTATTTAGATTTATTTGATATAATTCTAATATCAGCGATGCAATTCCATGCTGACTATGGTATTCTATTGTATAATGCAAAATAATTAATAACACAGTATAAGGAGGTAACCAATGATCGACCAGAAAATACAGAAAATAATTGCTGTCCATCTTGGAATCGAAAATGTCAATTCTTTAACCCGGGAAACTCTGCTCATGGAGGACTTAGATGCTGACTCCCTTGATGCGGTCGAAATCATCATGGCAATTGAAGATGAGTTTGACATTGAGATACCGGATGAAATTGCAGAGTCAATCAAAACCATCGGTGACATCATTGATCATGTAGAAGAGCATCAATAATCTGTTTCATGAGCAAAAGGAACAGCTAAGGTTCATTCACAACGAACCCTGGCTGTTCTTTTTTATACCAGATTATTCAACGGCCCTGATGTCATGCACAAAAACATTAACGTTCTCAACAGGCACTTCTGTCATGGACTCCACAGCTTCTTTGACTTTTTTTTGTGTTTCTTCCACCAGTTTAGGAATTGGAACACCATAAACTAGTTCAAGGGACAAGTTTAGATTAATGCTTTTTCCATCCTTTTCGATTCTGACACCATCTTTTGTTGCTGTATTTTTATTGAAAAGAGCTTGAATACCTCCCGGAAAACCGCCACTGATTGAGATAATTCCTTCAACGTCCTTTACGGCGTTTCTGGCAATGGTCATAATGATATCGTCGGATATTTTAATTTTTCCCTGCTCACTGTAAAATATCATTGGATCTTCTTGTTTCATTTTGCTTCTCACTCCTCTTTCCTTTGTTCGTTTTGTTCACTTGCATCGAACGATCCAACAGCCATTTTGCCTTAGCCTGTTCATAATCCGATTGCGTATTGATATTGACAAATCCATTCAAACCAGGATCGATCCGACGTATCTCAGTTTCACAAACCGGTCTTACCAGCACATGATCATAAAAATCAATGATTTTATAGTTCTCTTCGTCGAGTTGGTTTTTTATATAAGGCAAACATGTTTTTCGATACAAACCATGCAGTGGCTGAAAATGTGGACCAACCATAGGCACTCTCACATCTTCTCCATCCAAGGTTTCCACCATATGTTTAATTAATTTTATGTTTAAAAAAGGCATGTCACATGGAACAATGAAAATAAACTCATTCCTGGCTTCCAGTAAGCCTGAATATAGACCAATCAGGGAGTTTTTCTTCCGAGTGTCAATTGCATCCATAACAAACTTAACATCATCCAGCATATAAAAAGTTGACGGATTACGTGTTACCAGCAGCACCTCATCAAATAAACCCTGTAAAACTTCCACCACCATTTGTATCATTCGCTTGTCGCCAATTTTTAATAATGCCTTGTTTCTACCCATGCGCTTACTTCCACCACCTGCCAGCACGACAGCTGAAATCCTGTATTTAACCATATTCACTCCCCATCTCTTATTACATTGACAAATGAGAATCTTTTGTAAATATTATATCATCTCAGAAAAGCAAACTGTATTATTTACCATCATTCATCAAAAGGCTTTTACAAATTCCAGAAATTCCTTTGAATTACCTTCTTGATTCGGCGAAACAGTTTGATTCTCTTTGTTTAGCAGGTGATCCGTCAAAAGATAAGTTTGTATACCGAGATTTCCCGCCGCCAGATCTTCCAGTGCATCATTGCCTACCATCATGGTTTCATCAGGCGAAGCATCCAAATATTCCATCAATTCTTCATAGTATTCTGTGTTAGGTTTTGCCGCATGCATCAATTCAAATGTGGTAATAAATTGAAAATCCTCCGGATAAAGGCCTGCCCACTTTACCCTCTGTAAAACCGCCTCCCGAGGAAAAAGGGGATTTGTCGCAATTGCCAGTTGATACTCTTTTTCCTTCAGAATACTAACAGATTCTATCATGTTAAGATCCTGCCAAGTTGATCCTTTGACTACATGAAATTCATTTTTATAAAATTGATGAAACGTTGTCAGAACCAGCTCTCGACCCATTGGAAGGTTCTTTAAAAATTCATCCATGAATACGCTTTCATTTGTTCTCTTTCTTCCGGTATTTTGAATCATTAATTTTGTTGCTGTCCATAGCTTTTCTTTAAACCTATCCGGTGTCAGATAAGGTCTGAATTTTTCTGTTAAAGCTCCAATATACAGTTTCATGAATTTTTCTAAATTCATCGGCAGCAACGTGCCGTCAAGATCAAATAGGATGGTTTTCATTTAATCGGCCTCCATCTATAAACAGGAATAATATTGTTCAACAACCATTATAACGAAACAAGGCATAAATAACAACAATCCTGTTCATATTAAGAAAGCCCACCATCAATGGCGGGCCGTATGATCCTAAAAGAACACTTCTTAATCTTCCATTGTTATCAAATTGTCGTCTACGATAAACTCAGCTTCCGTTACTTCTTTTATTTTCTCCACCGTTGTATCTGATGCAATTTCTCTCAGATACATACCGCCAGGTGTAATTTCAAAAACACCCATTTCCGTTACAATTAAATCCACTTCTTTTTTCGCTGTCAGCGGAAGTGTGCAGGATCTCAAAATTTTTGGTTTTCCTTTGGCGGTATGTTCCATGGCAAGGATCACTTTTTTAGCCCCTACCACCAAATCCATTGCACCTCCCATGCCAGGAACCAGTTTTCCCGGGATCATCCAATTGGCCAAATTGCCTTCCTGGTCTACCTGCAGAGCACCAAGCACCGTCGCATCCACATGGCCTCCGCGAATAATACCAAAAGAAGTAGCACTGTCAAAGTAGGCAGCACCTTCAAGCACTGTTACCGGAACTCCGCCAGCATTCACAATATCCGGGTCTTCTTTTCCTTCTTCCGGAGCAGGTCCCATCCGTACAAATCCGTTCTCTGACTGAAGGATTACTTCAATGCCTTCCGTTATATAGTTGGCAACAAGAGTTGGCATGCCAATACCTAAGTTGACAATATCGCCGTCTTCAAGATCTTTTGCCACTCTCTTTGCAATTCTTTCACGAATATCCATTCCTATTCCCCTTTCACAATATAGTCCACAAAGATGCCCGGCGTCATAACGTTATTTGGATCAATTTCTCCCACTTCCAACAGTTCCCGCGCTTCAACAATAACCACATCGGCAGCCGTTGCCATATGGGTATTGAAATTTCTGGTAGCTGCGTTATACCATACGTTTCCTTTTTTATCCACTTTCGATCCGCGGAGCAAAGCAACATCTGCTCTCAATGGCAGTTCCAAAAGGTATTCTTTCCCATCTAAAGCCATTTTTTGCTTCCCCTCTTCCACGACGGTTCCAACACCTGTCGGGGTAAGAAATCCACCAAGTCCCGCACCACCAGCTCTGATTCTCTCCGCCAGTGTACCCTGTGGTATCAATGTGACATCAATCAGACCTGCGTTCATCATTTTGCCTGTTTCAGGGTTTGTTCCAATATGAGATGCATATAATTTTTTAATCTGTCCACTAGCAATCAATTTACCAATACCTACATTCGGTCTTGCTGTGTCCGTACAGATAAGAAACAAATCTTTAACCTTTTTATCAACCAAACCATCAACCAGTGTTTCCGGTGTTCCTACCCCCATAAACCCAGGGATCATAACCGTTGTACCATCTTTAACAAACTTAAGTGCTTCTTCCAGTGAGACGACTTTACTCATGCAATACCCTCCCTTTAACAATAATAATTCTGCTTTAGCCCACTCAAGGACATTTCTACTCTATGATACCAGAATTATTACACATTGTCCAAGTCTCTACGTAAATTAAACTATTATTTCGAAGATCGTCAAATTTATTAATCCTATCATCAGGAAAAAGTTAGCAAAAAGAAGACCAGCACAATGGATGCCAGGGGTGTGATAACCCACCCCGCAAAAATTTTAGCCAGTAAAGAAAGTTTAATATTTCTTCCTCCCTTTGCCAAGCCAATCCCCACAACTGAACCCACTACTGCCTGTGATTGTGATACCGGTACAAGCGGAAACGCTGGTAAGTTGTTTGCCAGCAGAAATGTCTGCAGGGACTGCGATGCAAAAAGAAATAGCACCAATGCACTGGAAAGAACGATGATCAGTGCATGAGCAGGCGTAAGCCTGTAAATGCCACTGCCTATGGTAGACATGACCTTATACGAATATGTGAAAACTCCTGCAGTGACTGCCAATGCTCCCAGCAAAAAGAGCATCTGTTGACCTGATAAAATAGTCATTCCGCTCATTGATAATCCCGGTATTTGCAAACTGTTTACAAAAATGCCCATCACATTAGCCATGTTATTGGCCCCAAGGCTGTATGCACCAAAGGCGCCGGCTGCCATCAGAGCCATTCTCAGCCAACGGTCCCGACGAAGAATATGCACAGGAATGTTTATCCACAGCCACGAAAACAGCAGGGATAGTAATGTAGCCATTAGTGCGCCAAGCACCGGAGCGAATACCCAAGTACCGGCTATGCGAAGCAATAAAGACCAATCAATTGAATGACCATGATACAAGTTCCACCCCACCAGAGAGCCAATTATAGATTGTGAAGTAGAAACCGGTAGACCATTACGCGTCATGACCATGACCACAAGAGCCGCGGCCAAAGAAGCCATAAAAGCCTCCTCCAGGCGGTTGATCCTTCCCAGTTCACCCAGCGTCTCTGTTGTTCCGGCTCCACTGATGACTGCTCCAAGTGTGACAAAAATCGCGATGATCAACGCTGCTGATCGAAACTTAATCATTCTGGTGCTGACAGCCGTCCCCATAATATTTGCTGCATCATTGGCACCTAACGACCATCCCATAAAAAGACCTGCAGATAGAAAAAATAATGCCGCTGGATTTGGTCCCATGCCGATCTTCCTCTCTTTCCGCTGTTGTTATGACGCTTAAAGGATGGATTCATCCGTATCGTTTTTTATCTGTTGCAATAACCAGCACAGAGCCATGTTAGCCCCGTAAAAGCGGATTCGATTTCGATTTCCAGAGAACTTTACCCGCTTAGCCCTCTGATTTCCTTTCATGAACAAACCAATCCACATCAAACCGGCTTCTGCATCTGCTTCTCCTGCTTCTGCCCAACCTGTCACTGCCAGACCAATATCTGTGCCGGAAGCATTGGCGGCTCCTCTTGCCATGGCCAGGGCCGTTTCTTGACTGACCACACCATGCTTTTCGATGAGGGAAGGATCGACATCCAGTTGCCGAATTTTAGATTCCACTCCATATGTGATCATTCCTTCCTTAAGGCAAGATGACATTCCGGAGACGTTTACCAGTCTGGCACAGATCAATCCTCCTGTCATCGACTCCGCCACAGAAAGCGTCAACCGTTTTTCTGTCAGCAGCTGATATAAATTTCCCTCAAGGCTCAGCTCGCCCTCAGCGTATATAAGGGCTCCCAGTAATTGATGTATTTCATTCACCACCGGTTCCAATAAAAACTCAGCCGCTTCCACTGAATCTGCTCTTGCCGTCACTCGAACATGAACTTCGCCTTCCTTGGCATAAGGCGCAATGGTTGGGTTATCCTGACGATGTATGAGCTTTAGCAGTTTCTCCTCCACCTGGCTTTCGCCAACTCCGCAAATTCGGAGGATTCTAGAGCGAAAGGTTTGTTGCAAATGAGGTGCTAACTTCGGAACCACCTCTTGTTCAAACATAGGTATCATTTCTTTTGGAGGTCCAGGCATCATAGCCATGCATTTACCATCTTGCTCGATCCAACAGCCCGGCGCTGTACCGTAGGCGTTTTTTAGAATATCCGACCCTTCCGGAAAACTGGCTTGTTTTTTAGCACTGTCAGTAGGCACAGATCCTCTGCTGACATAAAAAGCATGGATCGGTTCCCATATCTCCGGGTGAAAAACCATTTGCCGTTTAAAATATTTCCCGGCTATTTCTTTTGTTATATCATCTTCCGTTGGTCCCAAGCCACCAGAGATGATCACCAGATCAGCGCGTTGGAAAGCATTGTCATACGCTTCCCAAACCCGTTCCGGATTGTCGCCTACCACTGTTTGAAAGTAAACATAAATTCCCAACTCTGCCAATCGTTTCGACAGATACCTGGCATTTGTGTTCACGATGTCTCCCAACAATATTTCGGTTCCAATGCTCACAATTTCAGCTCTCATCGTTCTCTCCTCACATTCTTTATCCTTCACCGTTGTGCTGTCGTTGGTAGTTTTTCGGTGCAATCAGTTGCAGTGCGTAAGGAATGACTTTAAAAGTCATCGGCAGGTGACCACACAGCTCACCATCAACGTCTACATCAACTGCCTTCTTACTATTTAATCGAAAGGAATCCACCCGATAATATACCACTCCTTTTCGCGGAGTAGTTTTTTTCCGCAAAAAACTCAAAAAAGCATTAGCCATGTCTGGAAATTCAGTATTCTCTACAATAAGCAAATCAAGTTTTCCATCATCCAGTGATGCTTTAGGGACAAGATTTTTGAATCCTCCAACGATTGGTCCATTAGCCAGCAGAAAAAAGAGTGTATCCCGGGTTTCCACTCTGCCCTCCAATTCCAGTTCAATTTCAATGGTTTGAAAAAACTGTTTCGGAAACTCAATAAACCCTTCCAAATAATAAGCAAATTTACCCAGCATCGATTTTTTTTCAGAAGAAACCTTATGTGCCAGGTCTGGCAGAAGACCGCCGGCAGCCACATTTAAAAAGTATCGATCTCCTGCTTTCCCCACATCAACAGGAATGATCTGCGGATCAAGAATCATTTCGGCATATGCCTTCAGGTTCCTTGGTATTTTCAGATGGGTTGCAACGTCATTGGCGGTTCCCATTGGAAAAAGAGCCAAAGGAGGAGAGGATTGAGTTTTCATCAAACCATTCACCACTTCATTGGTGGTGCCGTCTCCACCGAAAACCATGATCAAATCATAGTTTCCAGTTCCGAATCTGGTAGCAGCTTCGATGGTATCTTCTTTACCGATGGTTTCGTGTACATGAAACTCGCATTTCTCTTTTTCCATAATTATTTCTCTTAATGATTCAAAACGGTCCAAACCCAATTTTCTTCCGGCGTTTGGATTCACAATTACTGCAAAAGTTTTCATCGCTGTCTCCCTTTCTGGCAGTTCTTTACAGAATCGGTTCCAGTTGTCCCCGGTTTATGGGTTTTATATTCCCGGAAGAATTGAATTGTTCGATTAATCTTATCATTTCATGCATTCCTGTTTCAATCTGTTTTTCGTTTACGGCCGCTATACTGATTCGGAGTCGCTCCCGAACCGGATGATTCAGGTAAAACAAGCTACCGGGTGCAAATACAATATTTTTATCCAGAGCTCTTGAATAGAGTTCAGAGGCCTCCATGCCATCCGGTAATTTTAACCAGAAATTCAATCCTCCTCGAGGAAGCAAACAGGTAACGCCATAAGGTAATTCCTTTTCCATGATTGATTTCATGTGGCAAAATCGTTTATAATACTCTTCTGTAAGCTGCTTAATATTTCGTTCCCACATACCATGATAGAAATAGCGTTCCAACGCTCTTTGCAATAATCCGGAGGTTGATATATCAGTGGCTTGTTTTGCCAGTACCAGTGCATTAAAGATCTTTTTCGGCACAATGATATAACCCAGCCTTAGACCTGGCATAAACATTTTTGAAAAACTCTTTATATAAATGACTCGTTGATGAGTATCAAAAGATTTTATGGAATGTGACGGCTCCCCAAAGAAAGCCAGTTCATTGACATAGTCATCTTCTAAAACCATAAAGTCATAGGTTTCGCTGAGCTCTATGATTTTTTTCATTTTTTCAGGGGTATAGGATATACCGGTGGGGTTTTGAAAGTTCGGCATCAAATAGACCAGTTTAGGCCGTGTTTCTTTTATGGCTTTTTCCAGTGAGGTTAAGTTGATACCGTCTTTTTCCATCCCGATATCCCGCAATCGTGCCCCTCTGGAATAAAATGCGGCCATGGCGCCACTGTAAGATGGTCTTTCGATTAGGACGTTATCCCCTGGCTGAAGAAGTCCTTTCGCCACCAGATCAATGCCCTGTTGAGCTCCGGAAATAATTTGAATATCCTCCGAAGTAGTATGAATCCCATTTTTTTTCGCCAATTCTGCCACCCGGTTCCTCAGCGGCCCATAGCCACGGCTGTCCTGGTACCCAAAAGCAAAGCCGTGATCCCGTTCCAGAACTTCTAACAACGCTTTCTTAAAGTCTTCCACCGGAAACAAATCTGGAGACGGATTGGCGCTGGCAAAATTAATGGTATCCGATGTAACAGTGATGTTTCTCTCTGACAACTGATTCAGTTGACGAATCTGAGACTGTTCCCATTCATCATCCATAGGGACTGCCCCTATCAACTCTTCGGCATCATAGTTG
Organism: Tindallia sp.; assembly: GCA_007134225.1. Classification (GTDB taxonomy): domain Bacteria; phylum Bacillota; class Clostridia; order Peptostreptococcales; family Tindalliaceae; genus Tindallia. The sequence continues at coordinate 5,390 of SLLE01000183.1, read as the reverse complement.
ACATAAGTACCACTTCCAATTCGCTTGATAACCAGTCCATCCCGTTCCAGGAGGTCATAGGCTTTCACCACCGTTACTGTATTGACGTGTAGAGAAGTCGCCAGTTTTCGGACAGCAGGCAATCGTTCATTGTTTTTTAGTTCTTTTGAAAGAATTATTTCTTTAATCTGCTGATAAATTTGCATGTATAAATGACTGGTATAATGTTCATCCACTTTAATATGATTGATCCATGATTTCATCTGTATCGTACCTCCCGTCCTTTGCCAGTCCTCAATCATTAAACGAGGTGATTTGATTGTCGAGCTATCTAACACTTATTTCTTTTTTTAAAAAATATAAGCGCTTTTATATCTGGGGTATTTTATCTCTGATCGCTGTTGATGCACTGCAGCTGGCTGTTCCAGAAATCCTTCGTCGGGTGACGGATGCTATTCAGTTTGGCACATTGGACAGACAGCAACTTTTATTTTACAGCATTGTCATCGTCGTCATCGGTCTTTTGATGATGATCTTTCGATTTGTATGGAGAATTCTTATTATAAACTCATCCCGACGTATGGAATATGAACTGAGAAACGAAATGTTTGATCAGTTTCTCCGATTATCCACATCCTATTATAGCAAAAAAAAGACAGGTGATTTAATGGCCCATGCCACCAATGATATTTTGGCTGTTCGAATGGCTGCCAGCGGCGGTGTCATAACCCTTACGGACGCATTATTTCTCAATATCGCTGCCATCACCATGATGATGATTACCACTGATATTCGTTTAACGTTTATGGCATTGATCCCAATGCCATTTCTGGCTTTTGCCATTTATCGTTTCGGAGTTGCCATTAATTACCGTTTCAAAAATGTTCAGCAAACTTTTTCACATCTAACAGAGAAGGTTCAGGAAAACATTTCTGGCATTCGAATCATCAAGTCTTTTTCCCGTGAAAAAGATGAAATACAAAATTTTGATCAGTATAATGAAGATCTCTTTAAGCAAAATACGAATCTAGCGTTGCTTTTCGGGACCTTTTTACCAACGATCCAGTTTATATCCAGCATCAGTTTTTTCATAACCCTTATTTATGGTACCCATTTGGTATTGAATCATACCATTACCCTAGGCTCTTTTGTGGCTTTTAATGCCTATCTGGCATCCATGGTGTGGTCTGTGGCAGTCATTGGATTTGTCATTAATATTCTTCAACGAGGCGCTGCCTCCATGTCACGTATTAATGTGGTGATGGCAGAAAAACCGGATATCAAAGAGTCAGAGCAACCTATCCATTTAAAATCCATCACTGGATCCATACGGTTTGCGAATGTTTCATTCCAATACGAACCGGATGAAGCGCTGGTTTTGAAAAACCTCCATTTTACGCTGGAACCCGGATCAACCTTAGGCATCATGGGTCATACCGGAAGCGGAAAAAGTACTATCCCAGCGTTGTTACTCCGGCTGTACGACCCTGATGAAGGGGAGGTAACACTGGACGGCATTTCCCTGAAAAAGTTATCACTGGAGTCTCTAAGACAGCACATAGGTTATGTGGAACAAAATAGTTTCATTTTCTCCACAACCATTCGGGAGAATATTGCATTCGGAGTGGAGGATGCCACACAGGAGGAAGTGGAACGGGCAGCCAACCTGGCTGGTCTTCACCAGGATATTCTTCTATTTCCGAAGCAATACGATACGATGGTGGGTGAACGTGGCATAAGCTTGTCCGGTGGTCAAAAACAACGACTGGCCATCGCCCGGGCACTTTTAAAGAATCCCTCCATATTAATTCTAGACGACGCTCTGTCCGCTGTTGATACACAAACAGAAGAAAAAATTCTGGAAGGTATTCAGGATACCATCGACGCCAAAACCACCATGATCATTGCTCATCGCATTTCCACCCTAAAACACTGTGACAGAATAATGGTACTGGATGGAGGAGAAATATCCGAGCATGGAACTCATGAAGAACTGTTGGAGATGAATGGTTACTATGCTCATCAATACCAGCAGCAAATGCTGGAAGAAGAAATACGTTAACAACTGGAGTTGAAGGACTTGAGTAGTTATTTCGAAGAAGAGAAACTTGAAAAAAACTATGACAGTGTATTAATGAGACGTTTGCTTCGTTATGCACGACCACATCTACTCATGCTTATTGTGGCCGTAGTGTTGCTGGCTTTTACGGCTGTTGCTGAGCTTGCTCAGCCGTACCTGTTTAAAATAGCCATTGATGACCACATTAATTACACCGAAAAAGAATATACCTTGGACGAAGATCAGGCTGTTTATTTTGATCATCAGGACTCAGGCGATTCCATAAAGGTCCTGCGGCAAGAAGGACATTTTTATCTTCATTCCGTTGCTGAAGAAAACATGCTGTCAGAATCTCAGATACAAACATTGAGATCTGAAGATTCCCGTTCCGTTTTGAATCTTGGTTTTCTGTTGATGGGGATTTTTTTTGCAGCGTTCTTTGTTAATTTTGCCCAAGTATACATCCTGAACTACGCCAGCAACAAAATTGTTTATGCCATCCGGCATGACTTATTCAGCCATCTCCAAAAAATGTCTCTTTCCTTTTTCGACGAACAGCCTGTGGGGCGTTTGGTTACCAGAGTGACCAACGATACGGAAACCCTTTATGAAATGTATACCAGCGTCCTTGTTAACCTTTTTAAAGATCTGTTTCTGCTATTGGGCATCGTCATTGTCATGCTCAGCCTCAATCGACAGCTGGCTCTTATCACTTTTTCGATGATTCCTGTCATCTTGCTGGCTTCCTATTTTTTTAGAGCGAAAATCCGTGAAGCCTACCGGGAGGTTCGGATTCGATTGGCACGCGTAAATGCTTCTTTGAATGAGAACATTTCCGGCATTCGAACGACCCATGTTTTCAAGCGGGAAATCCAGCAACGTCATAGTTTTCAGGCTCTAAACCAAGAACTTTTGAAGGCCAACGAACGTGAAAACTTTATTTCTTCAATTTTTCGACCAGGGGTTGAATTAATATCCTCTCTGGCCATGGCATTGGTGATTTATTTTGGCGGTGGCCTGGTGATGGACCAAATGATTGAGTTCGGCGTTCTTTTTGCTTTTATTAATTACATTCGCCAGTTTTTTCAGCCCATCAATAATCTAACAGAGAAATATAACATACTTCAATCAGCCATGGCTTCCTCAGAGCGAATTTTCCAGCTGATGGATCGATCCCCTGCTATTGACGATAAGCCTGACGCCTATCGCCCAGAAATGATAAAAGGTAAAATAGAATTTAAGAATGTATGGTTTGCTTATAAGGATGATGAATGGATTTTAAAAAATGTAAGCTTTAAAGTAAAACCTGGGGAATCCATTGCTTTTGTGGGTGCCACTGGTGCTGGAAAAACCTCCATTATCAATGTTTTGGCTCGCTTTTACGATATACAGCATGGCAATATCTTAATCGATGGCGTTGACATACGTGAATACAGCCAGGAAAGCCTTCGTCGCCACATTGGAATCGTCCAGCAGGATGTATTCCTCTTCTCCGGCAGCATTGCGGATAATATAAGCCTAAACCAGGAATATGGATCTGATGTCCAAATAGAGAATATTGCCAGGGAAGTCAATGCCCATCATTTTATCGAAAAGCTTCCTCAAAAATACCATCATCAGGTTTTGGAACGAGGCAATAACTTTTCAACGGGACAGCAACAGCTAATTTCATTTGCTCGAACCTTAGCCTCCGATCCATCGATCCTCATACTGGATGAAGCCACCGCACATATTGATGCGGAGACAGAAAGTTTGATTCAATTAGCGATTCCCCGGCTCATGAAAGGTAGAACCACATTTGCCATTGCACATCGTCTCTCAACGATTCAGCATTGCAACCAGATCATCGTCCTTCATCGGGGTGGAATTGTTGAAAAAGGTCATCATCAGGAGCTTCTCAAACAAAGAGGCTATTATCATAAGCTTTATCAACTTCAGTACCAATCCAATGAGAAAAAGAATCCTGTCTATCTCCATAGACATCAAAAGCCCCCTGGATAGCATTTTTGCTTTCCAAGGGGCTTTTGGGTTTTCTGATTAATATTCTTGCATAAATACTCTTTCCTGTAATTCGCAAGCTTCAAGGGTACATGTATCTAAAACACAGTGGATACATGTTAAAACACCGCATTTCACCTTCTTTGTGTTGGTTTTTTCATGAGTATTTTTTGTGTTTTTCATTTAATTTTTCCTCCTAATAATGAATTCGCATTAATATTATGATTGATATTATAACAGCACATCATTTTTCTGTCAACTGTATTTTGAAGTTTTTTTTATTTATATTTCATTTTTGCAAATTTTATCTTTTGTTGCTGTTCTTGCATTTGCATACGTTTTCCCAGATTTTTGCACGGGATTCTTTCATCACTTTATTTTATTTTTGCAAGTTTATTATCATTTAATTCGTTTTGACAGACTCTTGACATTCGATTACAATAATAGGGGATTTATTTTTATACAATCGTATGCAAGGAGGCATTTTATGTTTGATTTTCATATTCATACACATCATTCTTTTGATGGATTTCATTCGATGAAAGAACTTACTGAAAAAGCTATTTCCATGGGATTGCAGGAATTATGTTTTACAGATCATAAGGATTATGATTACGACGGCGAGGGAAATGATTTCACTTTTTCCTATGATGATTTTTTTAAGGAGCTGGAAGCGACTGCTTATAACTATCGGAACCACATTAAGATAAAAGCGGGTGTTGAATTTGGCCTGCAACCACACGTTTTAAAGAGATATGAAGAGGATATTGAAAAGTACCCCTTCGATTTCATTATCGGTTCTATACACAGTGTAAAAAAAACAGATGTTTTTACTGGCGACTATTTTGATCATCGTAATCAACAGGAAGCCTATATTGATTATTTCGATGATTTAATTCAGGCAATTCATCAAGATGCACCTTTTTCTGTTGTCGGCCACCTGGATATGATCAAACGTTATGGTAATTACGACAAGACACTACCCATCCCTCAATATCAGGATGTGGTGGAATCTATTTTCAAGGAATTAATGCAGCGAAACCAGGGAATTGAAGTAAATACATCCGGTTTTCGCTATCATTTAGAAGATGCTCATCCTTCTGTAGATTTGCTGCAGCTTTATCACCAGATGGGCGGCGAAATTGTAGTAATGGGCTCGGATACACATAAAATAACAGAATTAGGCTTCCATTTAACGGAAACCCTAAGCATTCTTCATTCCATTGGTTTTAAGTATATATGTACGTATCATAAGCTGCAGCCAGAATTTCATAGAATCGAATCCTTACTATAAGCCAGAACAAAGACACTACGCGTCTATTTAGTGGTTAGGAGTTAGTTGGTTAGGGGTTAG
>SLLE01000138.1 GCA_007134225.1 Tindallia sp. | reverse complement strand
TTTTTTGCAATGCTTCTTTCCAATTGTTTTTCTTTCATCTCTAATGCTTTTTTCTGCTCAGTGCAGTCGTTTAATTCAATGACACTTTCTTTTATGGTTGCTATCTCCTGAAGGCCACCTTGTAAAATGCTGGATTCCATTTTTTCACCCTTTCATTATAGTTGACATGCCTGCTAATCCGATCCATTTTTCTGCTCACAGGTCACTTGTTATTCCAAAAGATTTTTAATCCTTTCTCTTCTTCTTTCCGTGGCATCTTCGTCAATCTCAATGCTGATGACATCTCCTTCGTTGGCCATGTTGGGCAGCAAGACTTTTGGCATATCAAAAAAGTCACCATTGTCTAACTCAACAATCGCATAGGCTCCTTCAAACCGATCAATGATTATTTTCAATTGACACCCCTCCTTGCTCGAATTATATCACGAAGATAGCCGTTTTGACTGCAGATTAGCGCAGCTTGGCGAAAAATATAACAACGCTCTTTACAGGTTGATGACGCCTGTCTTCAGGCTTCCGTAGTATTTTCCCTTGAGGAAGTGGAGCAGTTCCAAAACATACAGATTAGCGTATTGTTCTCCGCGAAGAGATCCCTTCATGTGTTTGAGCAGTTCGCGGTAGATTGCCGGATCCACATTAAAAAAAGAACCGTACCGCTTTCGCAGCTTCGAGCTGGCATAGCCGTTGCGAAAGCTTTTTTCCTTGATCCCCTCCAGGCTTGTCGGGGAATGGGCCTTCACCCGGACTGAAGGCACATAGGTAAGTCGGGCACCGTATTCCAGTGCCCGCCAGGTCAGGTCGATATCTTCGGCATGATTGGCGAACCATTCGTCGAATCCCTTCAGTTTCTGTAACAGCTCTTTGCGATAGGCGCAGTTGGCTGTAATCAGTCCCTGGTTCAAGGTTTTCCGGTTCACCACATATGCTTCTTCTCCAAAAGACATGATGATCCGGAGGGACAGCATGCCCCAGAAGGCTTCGTATTCGTTTTCCGGGTCCGCAGGCTCCACACGACCACCCAGTCCGTCCAGTGCTTTATCCTGAAAAGCCTGATGAATGGATTCGATCCATGTCGTCTCCGGTAGACAGTCTGCGTCCGTGAAAGCAATGATTTCCCCTTCCGCGGCCTCAATGCCGATGTTTCTTCCGGCAGCGGCATGCTGCCTGGGATTGTTAATTACCTTCACCCCCAAGCTGGAGGCCTTCTGGACTGTCTGGTCCTCGGAACCGCCGTCCACCAGAATGATTTCCCCCGGTTTTCGCGTATTTTTCTCCAAGGCTTCCAGGCAGTTTGCTATTCGTTTTTCTTCATTATGCGTTGGAATCACTACTGAAATTTTCATTCTGTTCGTCCCCGAAAAAACAGACGCGGCATCGGACTGCCGCAGGGGCAGGGGGTATCGTCAATGCTGATTAAATCATCGCTCCAGTAGCGGAGCAGGGGGAATCCTTTATCCCACAAGGTGGTATACACCGCAACGCCGGTTTCTCCAAGGGTTACGCTTTTTCTGGTTTTTGGATCCAGTATTTCAATGGCGAGATATCTGGTAGGAAAATGCAGGCCGTTTTTCATGGCGCATTCTCCAGCGATGGGCCCGAAGATTTCACTCATGCCAAAAAGATTATAAACATCCGCCTCCCATGTATTTTCCAGCTGCTTTCTTACGGTTTCGGACAGATGGTCGCCACCCAGCAGCAATGATTTTACAGTGGAGTTTCCGGCAGCTTTTGCATGTTCAGGATTTTCTATGACGGAAGCCGCCACCTGGGGCAACGTGGCAATGGCGGTCACAGGAAATTTGTCGAGGGTTTTTACGATGTTTTCCGGAGAAGGTTCCGGGCAATGGACAACGCCGGCTCCGACAGCAGAAAACTGCCAGGTCATGCAGTGGCCCATAACACCAGTACCGATGGGTGACAGTATGCCCCCCAGGTCTTTTTCGTCGATCCCCGCCATGTTCATGAAAATTCGGGCGCATTCTTCCTGAATTTTTTTATCATGACGGTTATAAACATAATACTTCTTTTCACCGGTGGTTCCGCTGCTGGAATAGATTCCGAATATATTTTCCGTCGGGGTTGCTGTCCGATCATAAACGGAACTTTCACGTACTTCTTCTTTCCTGGAAAAGGGGATTCTGGAAAAATCCTCGTAATTTTTGAATCTAGCATCAGCCAGTTTTTTCCGGTAAAAGTTGCACTGGAAGCGTCCTTCTTGATAGAGGCTATGTATCCTTTGCAGCTGTTCCTGGTTGATCATTTTCTTATTCCCCTCTCTTTTATCTTCCGGCTGGATGGTCAATCAGCAAAATGATTTACCAATAGATGCCTACCAAAATTCCAATCCCCGCTGTCAGGAAAAGGGAGATCCAGAAAGTGGCGGCCCCTATTTCCAGCATTCCTTTGTATTGCCCCTGATAATAGACCATTTGTTGATTCATTCGTTTAAAGTCAGCTTTTTTCAGGCATTTGAATAAATAAGCCGCTTCATTGATATGGATCAGCAGCTGGGCGACCATTTGCTGGGAAAAGGATGCTTTTTTATATGGATTCGTAGCGTTAATCCGCATGGACAGCATCCCGTTTTCCAAAAGAATTAGCAGGGGAAACAACCCGATTATCCAAGGGCTTGCCGACCGGACGAAGACGACCAGTATGAGCACCAACCAGATCCCGTAAAGGAGAAGGCGGCGGAGCAGCACCGTGACGGCTCTTTCCGGATGTTTCTCAACCAGGCCGTAGTCGGCGGCTCCATAATTCCAGACGCGCCGTGTCATATTCCTGAAGGGTGTCCAGGTTGCCTTGCTGTGCAATACCAGGGCTTCTTTGCAGCTGATTATTTCATAACCAGCCTTCCGAATCCGCAGCCCCAGGTCCACGTCCTCACCGGCAGACCGGAAAGCAGTCACATCGAATCCGCCGATCTCATGAAAGAGCCAACGGCGGACCGTAAAATTGGCGGTGACACCCCATTCAACGGTGTCCAGCCAGCGGGGCAGATAAAACCCGACGACAAAAGGCGTCACGGCGATGGCTTTCCAAAACCAGGTGTCTTTGCCGACAAATTCAAGGGGGCCGGCGGCAGACTGGGTGGCTTTTTCCTGGTAGGCTCTTTTGTAGATATGATACAGATCCGATTTAACCAGACAGTCGGAATCAAGAAAGTGCAAAATTTCATGCTCAGCTCTGTCGGCTCCGTGATTTCGCTTGGCGGCTACGGTTCCGGGAAAGTAATAATACTGGGCATCATACTGCCGGCATAAGTCGATGATTCTTTCTTGATCATTTGGCTCGCTGTCATCCATTAAGAGAACTTCAATTTTCCCCGGATAGGCTTGCCGGGCGATCTCCAAAGAATGCAGCAAATCCCGAAGCAAGGCAACCCTTCCTTTGGCGGCGATGACAACACTGAACCCTATGTTTTCCGGCATGACAGAACCAACCTTTCACATGATTTCCTGTTCCTTTTACCCGAAAGCAACGCTTTCTACCCTTCATATTTAGATAAAACAGGACTTAAATCACAGAAAATTCTGCCTCTTCTTTGTTTCGATGGGCAAAGGAAAGGTATGAGTAAAGTAAGCTTACCAGTTGGTAGTTTATGGTTTTCGGTGGCTAAAGGAGGTGTTTCCTATCATCAATGAACTATCATCCATCAGGGGAATCAATAAAGTGATTACAGACCGATTAAAACAGCGTAAGGTTCATAACATCTCAGATTTGCAAGCAGTGACTCAAACACCGGAAGATCGGCAGTCCCTCGCTGGCCAGGTTCGAGTGAATGAAAAAAGCATCTATATCTGGGCAAAGCAGGCGGATTTGATGCGGATTGAGGGAATTGATGCAGTGACAGCGGAGCTGCTGGTTAAGGTTGGCGTGCGAAATGTTCAGGATTTGGCAGAAGCGGATGCCAAGGTATTGAAAAAGTTAATTGATGTGTTTGTAAACAACGATAATATTGGCATTAAAAAAAGTCCTGACATCGATGATCTCAACACCTGGAAAAGCGAGGCAGCGGCTCTGGAAAATAAAATGATTAACAACGAGGATGACCTACGGTTGGAATTGATTATGGAAAGTGGGGCATCTCAGCAGGAATCTGTTGCAAATGGGAAAAAAGTCGAAAGTTCTTTCTTCTGCGATATGTCGGAAATGATGGTGGAGGTAGGACGCGGTGTTGCAGAGGCTCAGCATCAGCTTGACCTGAGTTCCATTGATGTTCAGCAATACATTGAATCCAATGAAGACTTAAGGGACTACGGCCTCTCTGCCACCTGGTATGCGATGCCTGAAACCACATTTCACATGAAGGTTAACTATTCGATGGTTCGGGAAGAAACGGAGGAAGGATCAAAACCCGGTCACAAACGCATGATTATCGCTCCGATCAATGCCAAATATCAGAACTATTTTAAAAGCACCACCAGCTCAGAGAGTGAATTGCGGTTTAAGATCGTACCGGTTCCACCGCCGGTGAAGGATCAAGACGAATCATAGCGTCTTTAGAAAACATGAGTGGCTAAGGGGGGATGAATGTGCCGGATCAGACAAAGTTTACTCATGATTCAATTCTGTTTCATGAAAAAATCAAGCTGGAAGAGGAAGTGATAAAGAAAGAGGAACGTATTAAGGAGTTAGAGGCGGACTTTAAACGGAGTGAAAGCACTTCTAAACAGAAATTGGAGCAGGACCAGCTGCTTCTCTCAGAAAAAGACAGGGAAATTCAGCGCTTGCAAAATCAGATTAAATCCATGGCCGAGAAAGAAGACCTTGATCTATCCTTGATAAAGGAACTAACGACGGC
>SLLE01000103.1 GCA_007134225.1 Tindallia sp. | reverse complement strand
TGAAGGAATTTCTTCAAAAAAGGCTTCCCCACTATGATGCGCATCGAAATGATCCTTTAAAAAATGCGATCTCCAACCTTTCCCCCTACCTTCATTTTGGGCAGCTTTCCCCTCAGCGGGTGGCTCTTGCCGTTCAGGAGCAGGAGGTAAATATGGCCTCCAAGGAAAGTTTTTTAGAAGAACTCATCATCCGAAGGGAACTGTCGGACAATTTCTGTTTTTACAACCCTCACTACGATCAGCCGGATAGCTTCTCCAACTGGGCTAGGAAATCACTTGCCGCTCACCTGAAGGATGAAAGAGAATACCTCTATGAGCTGGAAGAACTGGAAAGTGCCAGCACCCACGATGACCTGTGGAACGCCTGTCAGCTGGATATGATGAAAAACGGAAAGCTGCACGGCTATTTACGTATGTACTGGGCGAAAAAAATATTGGAATGGAGTGCTTCTCCTGAAGAAGCTCAGCAGCATGCCATTCACCTCAACGACAAATACTTTTTGGACGGCCGGGACCCTAACGGCTATGCCGGTATCGCCTGGAGCATAGGTGGCGTCCATGACCGAGCCTGGTTTGAGCGTCCTATTTTTGGAAAGGTTCGCTACATGAACAAAAATGGCTGTAAAAGAAAGTTTAATGTCGACGCTTACATTTCGTCTATTGCCTCCAAAATGGGTTTGATGGATTCTTTATCGAGATAATCCACCGGCTCTTTCATGCAGTTCAATAAGCCTTTATCATCATCCGTCAGTTGGGATGGGTCCTTGCTTTTGATCTTTTTCTCCATGACCTTCATCATCATTTTATGCATAAAGCTCTGTTTTTTGAAGTCAAAAGCTCCTCGAAGCAAAAAAAGCGGGATGTGGTTTTTCATTTCTTCTGAAAAGCTTGCGTTTCGAACATCCTGCAGGGCTTTCTCCCTGGAAGGCGACAGACCGACCCCAAATACAATCACTTTTTTATCTTTCAGTTGTTCATACATTTTTTTGAAAGTTTTTATTCCACTGATTCCAGCGGCGTAAAGTCCGCCGCCAAACAGAACCACATCATAGTCTTTAAGCACTTCTACCTTAACACTGTCCAGATCGAAACAGTCACCCCCGGTTTCTTCCGCTAGCCATTCTGCATATTGTTTGGCACTTCCATAATGACTTTTGTATAAAACGATTACCTTTTTACCTTTTCCATGCTCCATGTTCATTCCTCCTGTTTATGATTGATATGCTTATTGCAAAGCGTCTTCGATGGCTTTCAGGTAAGCCTTTGATGAAACCGTTGCTCCGGAAACCACTTCCACTTGTGTGCTCTGGGCTTCCATCACGGCGTCCGTCATTTTTCTTTCCAACCCTTCCTGATCCTCACGTTGCGCATCATTCACAATGATTTCAACGATTCTGCCATCTTCGATGTGAACAGCCACTTCATTTTTCCAGCGGTAGTTTTCATAGTAGCCTTCGTAGATTCCGTCTTCTTTTTGCCCCGGATAAATTTCTCCCACCTGGACTGACGCAACTTCTTCCAAACCTCTGGTCAGGAAGAAAAAACCGGCTGCGCCTGTTATAATTATTAAACCTGCCATCACGCCCAATACTTTCAACGCTTTTTTCACTCTGCACCTCCTCATTCAAGTCGACATTTTTTCCTATCTTCTTGATTACGATTACCTGTACCAATTACTATTATCTGCACCAATTTTCCTGTTTACATTGATTTAGGAATGAGCCTCTGATGACGCATCGAAGTTTTCAATGGTTTTAAAGAGTCTCTGAGCTTTTATCCGTCAACCGATTTGACAAAAGAAAAATACTGCCGAAAATTTTTAAAAATACCCACCATTATCGCATGGTGGGTATTACTTCATATGGCAATGGCCTTCGTTGGGAATTGTATTCAACGGTGATTTCTGAAACCCAGTCTTCCGTTCCGGAGGGAACACCAATGGGTATCCCGTCCACTTCATAAAGAATTCGTCCACCTAGTTGCTCTTCCAGAGCAACATGATACATGGGGTCCCTTCATCCACTTCCGGGGATCAGCACATAAGTCTTTCCAGCGTTTTCTGCTTGTTGCAGTTCTTCTTCCATGCGTGCCCTAGCATCTTCTGACAGCGTCAAAGCGATGTTTTTCGCTTTCGCACCGTAAAAGTGTTCTAAAAATAATTCAAATCTTCTTCCATGGCCTTCTACAGCTTCCGTAAATAGTTTTTGCTGGATCAGAAAAACTCCACCGTCCTGCGCCTCTACAATATACCAATCTTCGATCATATCTTCGCCGTCCCGCTGCTGAAGGGCGTTCAAACGAACTGCCTGCAGGGGGTGATTGATGTCTTCCAGAATCGTTTCATCGTATTCTTCTTCAAGTATTTTTCGCTTTTCTTCCACTACTTCTTCTACGGATTTTTCTTCGTGCCAGATGGCCATCCATACATCCTTGTCTTCTGGTTTAAGGTGCGGAATCAGGATATCTTTTCCATCTTCTTCCTTCCATTCATATCCTTCTTCGTCAAAATAAAGGCCAAATGGGTGTTGCTGTGATTTAAATAAACTTAGTGAAATTTTCTCCTCCATGCCTTCGATTATGAATCGTACCTCAATCGATTCGTCAAGCTCCAGGTCTGTCCAGAAGGTTTCTTCTTCCATGACCGGGTCCGAGACTTCCGTTTCCGGCACTGCCTCTTCATTTCCACAACCCATCGTGCTAATCATCAGCACTGTTATGAACATAAAAAAATATACCTTTTTCAATTTCTCACTCCTTTATTATGATCGGCATACACCTCATGCCACTTTCCAACAAGAATCTGTTCGATAAGAGCATTTTACCACTTTTTTCATTATTTATCCATCATAACATCAGGTTCTTTGTTGACACTATCCATTGACATCACTTTCTATCATCCGATATAATCATGCTCATATACATGGTAAATACACTCAAAATACCGAAGGAGGAGAACTATTTGCTTTTCCAATCGATTAAACAGGGTTTCCGCAATGGAATTGATACGATGATTATGCTGGGAAAAATTATCATCCCCGTCTATTTTATCTTAAGCTTTCTGCATCACACGCCCGTCATTGACTTTATTGCCCGCAGCTTCGAACCGCTAATGGGCTTCTTTAATCTGCCGGGTGAAGCGGCCATGATTTTAGTCATGGGGAATCTTTTAAGCCTTTATTCAGGGGTGGGTGCCATTCAGGCTCTTTCCCTCAGCACCTTTGAAATTACACTATTGGCCATGATGCTCAATTTCTCCCATTCTCTTTTTATTGAAACAGCCGTGGCCACTCGCTTAAACGTCAGCGGAACAAAAATCATGGCTCTTCGGTTGGGACTGATGCTGGCCTCCGGAGTCATTTTTGGAACCTTAGCGGGAGGTGTATTGCAACAATGGATGTAACCGTCGTCTTTAAGGAGGGTCTGTTTGGCAGTCTGTCTTCCGTATTTGATATTGCAAAAGTGGTGATCCCTTTGATGATTGCCATGCAGATTGCAAAAGATTACCATGTGCTGGATTATTTGAGTAAATTTATTAAGCCTGTCACTAATTTTCTTGGCATGTCCAAAGAATCCGGCTTCCCATTAATGGTGGGTCTGGTTTTTGGTCTGGCCTATGGAGCCGGAGTCATTGTACAAAGCGCGAAAGATGGTAATCTAACACGCCGGGATATGGTGCTTCTCTCCGTCTTTTTAGCCAGTTGCCATGCTGTCTTTGAGGACGTCGTCATTTTTGTAGCCATCGGTGCCAATGGCTGGCTCATCCTGGCTTCTCGCATTTTGGCCGGAGTACTGGTGACTTACGCTGTCTCAAAGCGATTGGACCGAATCAATGGTTACGATGATCTTTTGCCTCAAACGGATAAGTAATACCGGAAAAATGCCCTCCCAAAACAGGGAGGGCATTTTTTAGGGTGTGGATAAGTCTTTAAACTCTTGATTATGATTTTCCACCCTTCGAGCACAGGCTAACTCCTAACCACTAAATAGACGCGCAGCGTCTTAGTTCTAAAGCCGTGTTTTGATGATCGCACCCTTATCAGCGGATTCCGCCAGTTTGCTGTATAGGAACAGATATCCTTCCTCCACTCTCGGTTTTGGTGCTTTCCAAGCACTTTTTCGTTTTTCCAGGACTTCTTCACTCACTTGCAGCTCCAACAAACGATCCGGAACATCAATGGTAATGGTATCCCCATTCTCCACCAATGCAATGGTGCCGCCTTCCATGGCTTCCGGAGAAATGTGTCCCACAAAGCATCCATTATTGGTACCTGAGAATCGTCCGTCTGTCACCAGGGCCACTTTATCTGCCAGTCCCATTCCATATAAGAGTTTCATGGCTTTAAACATCTCCGGCATTCCCGGTCCGCCCTTCGGACCCTCATATCGGATCACCACCACATCCCCTGCTTCTACTTCTTCATTCATAATGGCTGTATTGGCTTCTTCTTCAGAATTGAAAACAATGGCTGGACCTGTAAATTTAAGCATTTTCGGATTGATAGCCGCCGGTTTCGTCACCGCTGAATTGGGTGCCAGGTTTCCATATAAGACGGCCAGCCCGCCAGTTGAACTGAAAGGCGTCTCATAGGTCTTAACAATTTCATTATTAGGAGATTCGCATCCCTTTATATTCTCACTCACTGGTTTTCCGGTAACCGTCATGCATTCCTGATGAAGCAATTCCCTGATTTGATTCATCACCACCGGAACACCACCGGCTTCGTAAAAGTCAATGACGTTAGGCGATGCCGCCGGATTCATCTTTGCAATCAGCGGTGTGGTTCGGCTCAATTTGTCAAAGTCGTCCATATCAAAATTCACTTTCCCTTCATAAGCAATGGCCGGAATATGAAGGGCCGTGTTAGTAGACCCACCAATGGCTGAGCTAAGGCGCACAGCATTTTCGATGGATTTTCGGTTGATAATGTCCCGTGCCTTAATGTCATCGTTTACCAGATGTACGATTCTCCTGCCGGATTCCTGAGCCACTTTCATCCGGTCATTGTATACCGCAGGAATCATCGCACTTCCGGGAAGGGACATTCCCATGGCTTCAGCAATGCAACACATGGTGTTGGCCGTTCCCAGGAAAGAACAGGAACCACAGGTGGGTGCGCAGGAATCTTCCATTTTCACCAGGTCTTCTTCACTCATTTCCCCTTTTCTCAGCTTGCCGACTCCCTCAATAATGGAGGTGGTGTCTGCTTTTCGGCCGTGAATCATCGGTCCCCCCAACATGGGTCCTCCATTTACAAAAATACTGGGAAGGTTCAGACGGGCCGCTGCCATCAGCATTCCAGGAACGATTTTATCGCAGGAACCAAGCAACACAACGCCGTCGTATTGATGGGCCTGTACCATTAATTCTACACTATGAGTAATAATATCTCTGGTCGGAAGAATGTAGCGCATGCCTTCATGCCCTTCTGCAATCCCGTCACAGGCGCCGATGACACCGAATTCTACCGGCATTCCGCCAGCTTGCCGTATTCCTTCTTTAACCGCTTCTGAAACCTGACGTAAGTTGCAGTGTCCCGGCACTGCTGTGCTCCATGCGTTGGCAATGCCGATCACCGGTTTTTCAAGGTCCTCATCCGAATAACCCATGGATTTATAGTAAGCTCGATTGATGCTCCACTCCGGACGGCTAAGTATTTTTTCGCTTCTTCTTTGCATGGCCAAATCCTCCATTCATTTATGTTTATTTTTGTTACATATGCGATCTTTTTACCACAGAATTCACTGGCTAGCCAACTGCTAATCCCGATGCTGCAGAACAACACGGCCTGCATGTTTTCCTTCCAGCATTTCTGTTACTTTTTGATCCAATTCCTCCAGGGAAACGGTACTGGTCATCGCTGGCAGGTTCTCCGGTTTCCAGGAGCCAGAAAGATTGTTCCAGATCTTCACCCGGTGATCCCTGGGGCATTGAACCGAATCAATACCGTAAAGCGTGATACCTCTCAGTATAAAAGGATAAACCGAACTTTCGAAACGATCGCCGCCTACATTGCCACAGGTAGTGACAACCCCATTATACGAAACTGTTTTCAGCACAGAGGCCAGAGTGTTTCCGCCCACGGTATCAATGACACCGGCCCATCTGGATTTCAGCATCGGTTTGCCCCTCGTATCCTCCACCTCTTCCCGGGAAATGACGTCTTTTATACCAAGCTTCATCAGAGGATCCTTTTGTGTGCTGACTTTTCCGGTGGATACAACTACCTGATAGCCAAGCTTTGCAAGGATTTTTGCCGCAATGGTGGCCACGCCACCGCTTCCTCCCGTGACCAGTACTTCTCCATCCTCTTTTTTTACCGTCAACAGCAATTTATGGACGGACAAGGTCGCTGTGAAACCTGCGGTTCCAATCATCATGCTTTCTTTCAGCGTCAGTCCTTCCGGTCGTTTTACCGCCCACTCCGCCGGTACCCGAATATACTCTCCAAAACCTCCGTCAGTGTTCATTCCCAAGTCATATCCGGTGACAATGACTTCGTCTCCCTCTTGAAAAGCTGCATCCTCAGATGCTTCGACAACGCCAGCGGCATCAATCCCAGGAGTATGCGGATACTGGCGGGTCACGCCCTTGTTTCCGACACAGGACAATGCATCTTTATAATTCAGGGATGAATATCGAACCTTGATCAGCAGCTCTCCTTCCGGCAGGTCTTCCACTTGTCGTTCTACAATGCTTCGTTTGTACTCCTCTCCTTTTTCCATGACACGTAAAGCTCGATAAATCTTATCCATGATCTCAGCCCCTTTCATTAAGACTGATATCCTTTTCAATGATTTATAATCTCTTAACCTTTCTTTAATATGATATAATAACGGAGGTTTCTATTCACTTGCAATTTAAAAACAAGGAGCGTTTTGAATGAGTTTGTTAACGGTAAAAAATCTAAGCCATGGCTTTGGTGACAGAGCCATTTTCGATGATGTGTCTTTCCGATTGCTTAAGGGAGAGCACATTGGCCTCATTGGTGCTAACGGAGAAGGTAAATCCAGTTTCATGAACATGATTACCGGAAAGCTGGAACCGGACAGCGGTACTATCCATTGGGCAAAACGGGTTCGCGTAGGCTACCTGGATCAGCATACGGTGATGGACAAAGAAATGACCATGCGGGATGCCTTAAAGGGGGCCTTTCAGTACCTCTTTGATCTGGAGAGCGAAGTGAATCACTTGTATGAAAAAATGGGGGATGCTTCTGAAGAAGAACTCAACGCCATGCTGGAAGAAGTGGGCACCCTGCAGGATTTATTGGATCAAAATGATTTTTACATCATTGATGCAAAGGTGGAAGAGGTGGCTCAAGGACTTGGATTGACGGAAATTGGACTGGATAAAAAGGTGGACGATCTCAGCGGCGGGCAACGGACAAAAATCCTGCTGGCCAAACTGCTTTTGGAAAAGCCGGAAATCCTTCTCCTGGATGAACCCACCAACTATCTGGATGAAGCACATATTGACTGGCTTTGCCGCTATTTACAGGAATATGAAAATGCTTTTATCCTGATCTCCCACGATATTCCTTTTCTGGACAGCGTGGTAAATGTGATCTACCACATGGAGAATCAAAAGATGGAGCGCTATCCCGGCAGTTACGATCAGTTTTTGCAAATCCATCAGGCCAAAAAAGAGCAGTTAAATGCGGCCTATAAGAAACAGCAGCAGGAAATCAGCACCTTAAAGGATTTTGTTGCACGGAACAAAGCCCGAGTGGCCACCCGTAACATGGCCATGTCTCGCCAGAAAAAGCTGGATAAGATGGACGTCATTGAACTGACGCAGGAAAAGCCAAAGCCGGAATTTCGTTTCCTCACGGCCCGAACACCTGGAAAGCTGATTTTTCAAACACAGGATCTGGTGATTGGCTACGATGAGCCTCTTACTCGACCGTTAAATCTAACCATGGAACGAAACCAGAAAATCGCCCTGGTAGGCGCCAATGGCCTTGGAAAAACAACACTGCTTCGCAGCTTGCTGGGAGAAATCAAGCCCGTGGAAGGCGTGGTGGAAGAAGGCGACTTTCTGAGCATCGGGTACTTTGAGCAGGAAATAAAGGAAGCCAACACCAATACCTGCATTGAAGAAGTCTGGCAGGAGTTCCCGAGCCTTAACCAGCGGGAAGTACGAAGCGCTCTGGCAAAATGCGGCCTAACCACTAAGCATATCGAAAGCCAGGTTCGTGTGTTAAGCGGTGGGGAGCAGGCCAAAGTTCGTCTTTGCAAGCTGATGAACAGGGAAACCAATGTATTGGTGTTGGATGAACCTACCAATCACCTGGATGTGGATGCCAAGGAGGAATTGAAACGCGCTTTGCAGGCCTACAAAGGAACCATCCTGCTGATCAGCCACGAACCGGAGTTTTATCAGGATGTGGTGACAGAAGTTTGGAACTGTGAGGACTGGACGACGAAGGTTTGTTGACGTTCTTTAAACTAAATTGATTTTAGCAGTGCCGAGTAAAATTTGACGTTGCTTCAGCAGAGCCGCCTCAAGTTCTTTTAATAGTTTTGTGCCGATGGTCCGGTTTTCCGACTTGCAGGAGAGACTGACATGAATGCTCTCCTGCCGAATCACGTAACCAATACCGAATCCATCCTCCGTAACGGGTCCAAAGCTGAATAGAGAAATGCTTTCACTGCCGACACCACTGCTGCTGAGAAAATCATGCTTTAGCTGCCTGTAACCGGGAGTGCTGAAAAGACCTGGTTCTTTGGAAATACCAAGCCGCTCTCCATGTTGCTCGTACATTTTCTGAAGACCGAAGAGATGCCTTTCAATGCCATAGCCCTGCTGGCATTTCATAATCCGGTTTAAGTGAGCATCCTGCGCCTTACGTAATTGGCTTTTCATCCATTCCCTTGATTGATCATCCTTCTGCATGGCTTTGGCCAGCAAAGCCACCTCTCGATTCACCGGCCGTGCGCATTCCGTACGGCCGGCTTTAAAATGCCGGACCGAAACAGATTCATAGGTACTTTTCAATTTCCCAAAAGTGCTGTACTGAGCTGTTTGAAGTGCTATATGAAAAAACGCATCCGGACTCATTTTCAACTGCTTGATCTGCTCTTTTCCAAAATGCTGAAAAAAAAGATGCGTCAGTTCCAGCTCAGCCGCCCGTGCCAGATGATCTTCACGTTGTTTCTGGAGACGTTGCTTGAGAGCATGGGAAAATTTCCACTCCAGCTTTTCCACAATAGGTTCACTGACAGGCTTGCTGTGATCTGGTTCTGCCTCTCTACTCTTCTGAAGCGTTTGATGAAGTTGTTCCATGAAATGAAACCAAGGCGTGGCGTCAGCTCCGGTATGTTCAGCGTTAAAGCCAATGTCCAGGCTTTCCGAGAGAATCAGCTGGAAGCTTTTATCAAAATACCGATTGTTTCCCTCAGATAGAAGTAAGCTCCGATGCCAGTCATCTATGGTGGCAGGGGTCGGATCTATGCACAACACAAAAATAGCCTGGTCGATGGCTTCCAGGTTTTTTCGATTCACCTCGTTTACCTCCAGCTCCTGCCGTGTTAAAGCTGCCTCTTTCCGCGTGGCTGTCGTTAGGGCTCCGATCCTATCGCCTTCTGTTTTCGTTATTTTACCCGCTTTTTTCTGCGCTTCCAAAATCCTTTGAATCCCAGATGCTAAGGCTGAGGATGAAAAAATTTCCCCGTGGTCGTCCGACGTATTCAACCGATAAAACGCATCCCGGTACAACACCACAATATGATGAGGGGCTGCCATCGGGTAGGTTATGTATTGGTCTTTATCTGGTTTCGGCAACCGGTGTGCCTTAAAAAGATACTGGTACTGGTCCATACACAGAGGTCTGTCTTTCACATACCCCTGTGGAAAAGTACACAGGCTGATCTTCTCATAGACTTTCATCAGTTCATGTACCATTTTTCCGCCTAACGCCGAAACCGTATCCCCAGAAGGTAATGAAGCTGTTTCCATCATGCCGCTGTAATTCATATGGCCCACCAGAGGTCCCCGGTATGCCAGATAAAGGTCCCACCACAAAGGAGCCAGCCAGCTGGTGCTAGTCTGGCTCGCTATCTTCTTTAATTGTTGCTGCAGTCGTTCTCCATCACCGTCAGGTTCTAAAAAAGATTCCAAGGCTTCCAGGGTAATTCTAAAATCCTCTTCATCCACCAGAGGCTTTACCCATTCGGCCAGTTCCCTTAAATGATTCAGTTCAGGGAGGGGAAGGACCGGCAGTTTTTGTTCCGACTTTTCCAACCGAAAACCCACCTTTCCTATTCTGAAAGTCCGTTGGCCACCAGGAATTCCTTCGCTACATCATACGCTGTTTCATTTTCTGCATCCACCCGATAATTCATTTCAATCATAGCGGTATTGTCAATGAGTCCTTCCAGGCTTAGAAGCACTTCTTCCAGATTTGGTGCTGTATTCGCGTACTCTTCATAAAGGCTGTCCCGATGCATGAAAGAGGCAAAGTACTGCGGGAAAAAGTTCTGATCATCTTCAAGAATAGCCAGATCAAACATCTTGTTCAAACCATCCGTGGAATAAACCATGGTTGCATCGGCGTTTTCGCTGTCCATAGCAGCAAATTTTAGACCTATATCAATGGAATTACTGCCGCCCCATTCAATACCGTAGTATTCATTGAAAGGTATGAACCGCATGGTTCCTTCTTCATCGAAAAATTCGTGTTCCGCCACAAAGACCATGTCATTGGTATACGGCACCAACTCGCTAATGGTGCTGATGTTGTTTTCCTCAGCAAAGGCCTGCTGAATCGCAATGGCATAGGTGTTTTCAAAACCAAATTTTTCAGTCAGTGTAAGGCCTTTATCCTCTACGCCTTTTTCCTTCGCATAATCAAAAAGATCCACGCCTTCCGGAACATCGCTGGGATCATAACCTAAAATGGTGGTCAGCAGTGTCCCGTCATAACTGACATAAAGATCCACTTCTTCTGCAATAACAGCATTGGAGGCTGCCACCGTATTCATGGAATCATGAAAAGATACCTGAAGATCCGTATTTTCTTCAATCAGGATACCAGCCATCTGAATAAGAATATCGATCTCAGAAAACTGGCCTTCCAACAGTACAATTTCCGTTTTTTCCTCTTCTCCTCCGCTACACGCTGCCAGCATCGTTACCGCCAACATAAGAACCAGCAATAAAGAACCTTTTTTCTTCCATTTCATCATGTAAACCTCTCCTTTTTCTTTTTTTCACCTTGCCTGCAGTCTTTTTTCAATAATGCTCATACCAAAATCAAAAACCATGGCCATTGCCATCAGCATCAGCGTTGCCTTCATCAATGTGTCCATATCCTGAATCAGAATAGCCCGGTTAATGGTAGATCCCAGCCCACCACCACCAACAACAGCTCCAAACACAGCAATGCCAATGGATGTCACCACCGCAATGCGAATGCCAGTAAAGACCATGGGAAATGCCAATGGAAGCTCAATTTTAAATAACCGCTGCCATCGATT
This sequence comes from Tindallia sp., assembly GCA_007134225.1. GTDB lineage: Bacteria > Bacillota > Clostridia > Peptostreptococcales > Tindalliaceae > Tindallia. The sequence goes on along the minus strand of SLLE01000103.1, from coordinate 5,557 downwards.
CATGCCCATTCCCTGTGCCGCTTCTTTCACTCCCGGATCAACAGTTTCAAGACCGGTGTAGGTATTTCGAACCACCGGAAGCAGGGAATAAAGAACAATTCCAATAATAACCGTCGTGCTGGAAGCACCGAAAAAGAGCATAATAACACCCAACAAGGCCAGCACCGGAATAGTTTGCAGAACGTCAACCACGCCCAGAATAAAAGAGCGGATCCACTTAAACATATAAGCAACAGCACCAAGAATCAGTCCGAAAAAAGCTGTAAAAAGACAGGCCATGCATACCAGGTATAAATGCTGCACTACAAAACGCATCGCCATCTTAACGGCCTCCTTTCAAACCCCGGGGTGTCACTTTTTTTTCAATGAGGTCCAGCCCGTATCCCAGCGTCATCGCCAGAATGGCTGCCGGAACCGCACCACCAATGATTAAAACATTATTGTTCGTTTCAATGCCCCGATAGATAAACTCTCCCAAACCGCCAAGACCGATCATGGCCGCCAGAACCGCCCAACTGACAGTATATATGGTTGACATGCGTACTCCACTGAAGATAGAACTCATCGCATTGGGTATTTCAATTTTATAGAGGATCTGAAAATTACTCATGCCACATCCGCGGGCCGCTTCGATAAGGCCGTCGTCCACGTTAATGATACCGGTATACGTATTTTTAAGAATTGGGAAAATCGCATAAATGGAAAGAGCAATAATCACCGTAATGGGCTTCATGCCCAGATAAATAAACAAAACACCAATAAACACAAGGCCTGGCACCGTCTGAAAAATACCAAGTACAGGAATAACGACTTTTGAAAAACGGGGCACACGCGATAAAAGAACTGCTGCGATGAAGGCAATGATAAAACCGGCACCCACAGAAATAAATACGTATTGAAGATGGACAAAAATAGCCCTCATCAAATGATCACCATATCGATTCAGAAAATCTACAACACCCAATCCAGATCCCCCCAAACTACATTGGCCAGCTTTTCTGTGATAATGCTTTTCGTAATGATGCCAACAGTTTTTCCATTCTCACTAACAACCACCAGGAATTTTGCCCGACTTTTCATCAGCCGATTGAAGGCCTCTTTGGCATCCGCCGTCAGCAAAATTGTTTCCGCTTTTGTGTCCATAAGATCCTGTGCCACTCCGGTCAATTCGCCCTGTTTCTTGATGTTTTGAAGGCTGATGGTACCTTTAAAAGTTTTTTCTTCGTCCACTACAATCGCCCAGTTCATCTCCTTTTGTTTCATTAAGGACATAATTTCCATTGCTTTTTTTTGTTCAGTAATCAACAGTATATCCGTACTCATCACATCTTTGCATTTCAGATCTAAAGACTGATTTTCCAAGGTGGAAACGTGTTTACTCATAAAACTTTTTATAATCGGATCCGCCGGATTTCGAAGCATATCTTCCGGTGAAGCAACCTGTAAAAGCTTTCCATCATACATAAATGCAATGCGATCAGCCATTTTGATTGCTTCATCCATATCATGGGTCACAAAAATAATGGTTTTATGTAACTTTTTCTGCAGGATTTTCAGTTCGTCCTGAAGATTCTCCCGGGTCACCGGGTCAAGGGCGCCAAATGGCTCATCCATCAAAATAATGGGGGGCTCTCCAGCCAAGGCTCTCAAAACACCAATTCGCTGCTGCTGCCCTCCACTCATCTCTTTTGGATACTTATGGGCGTTTTCTTCATATGGCATGCCCACTAACTCCAAAAGTTCATGAACTCTTGCCTCGCATTTTTCTTCGCTCCATTTCAGCAGTCTGGGAACCACCAAAATATTCTCTTTAATGGTTAGGTTGGGAAAAAGACCGATCTGCTGAATGACATAACCAATACCTCGCCGAAGCTGGTCACCGTCAATTTTGTTAACATCCTGATCATCAATATAGATGGTTCCTTCATCCATTTCAATTAGTCGATTAATCATTTTCAATGATGTGGTTTTGCCACAACCGGACGGACCAACGAATACAACAAACTCGCCGTCATGAACAGTCAGATTAAGGTTTTTTACGACGGTTACATCATCGTATTTTTTACACACGTTTTTATAAGTAATCATAGAGACTCCTTTCCAGCAGCATTCTAATCTGTACGATCAATCATTCGAATGTTTTCTTCTTGATATAACTACTCTATTATAACATAATTGGATGATATGTCATAATTTTTCGATAATTGATTCATTGCTTTTTAATTGTGAGTTTTTCATAATCCTGTTTATCCCTTTATTCGGAACGTTTGCAATTGTAACCACCGATGCTTTATCTCAGGACTGTATATACCAACGAAAACAGCTAGAACTGAAACAGCAATTGGTGTTACAAAACTAATAAGCAACTGTCCGCCGAGAAAGAAAGGCACTCCAGATGCAATTCCCAGAACGGACGCAACCGTTGCAGTTCTTTCTGTCAATTTTGGCTGAAACAGTCCATAAAATAGCGGAAAAACCAATCCGGCACAAAGAAGATCGGCTAAAAGAAACAGGTACAACACACTGAATCCTTTTGAAGCGATCCAGGCACTTGGAACAATAATTATTAGACCAATCCATTTGACCCAACGCAGGTTTCCTTTTATTGCCCCGACTGCATTAGAATCATACAGGTCGATGGAAAAGCTGGTCACCAAGGCATTCAAAAGCGTATCCACAGTACTCATAACCAGAACCAGCGCCAGGATAAAGACAAAGACAATTAATGCGGTTGGAAATGTGGTGTATATCATTGAAAACATGGCGACAGAAGGATGTGCCGAGTATCCAAGCCCACTGGACACGATGCCAAGAAATCCTGTAAACAGCATAATTGGAACAGCTAAAACCAAGGAAATGATTAATGCTTTTCGCAGACTGCTGTCGTCTTTTCCTGCATAAACAGGATTTTTAGCTTCAGGTGGAGTTTTAACTCCATCTGAAGGTTAGAATGCGTTATCCAGGGACGTAGCACCGCTTATCTCCCTCTTGTAGAAGAGGGAGTCTTAGCGGTGGTAGTCATCGGATAAATTCGCTGCCAATAGCCTTGATGAAACAAATTCGCAACCAAAACGGCAATCATCAGTGTAAGGCCAAATTCGATACCTCCCCGATTTCCAAAATCCATAAGATGTGGTGTCATTTCCTGTGTTCGTTTAATCATCTCTGCCGGCGATCCCACATATTGAAAAATCCCGAAACCTGTTACTCCCAACAGCAAAATCACTAAAATCATCTGAATCGTATCCGTAAACATGGAAGCTCTTAAGCCGCCATAGGAAGTATAGATCAGGGCACTGATCCCCACCATCAGCGCTGTAAAGAGCATTGGGATTCCAGCAATTTCACGTGCTACCAAAGCAATGGCCGTCAATTCTGCAATTAAGTGAACAAACATATAAAAAAGTGATATGCTTACCGTCAGAAAAAACATTTTTTTCCCATATCTCTTTTTAACATAATCATTCAAAGTACTCCCTTGAGGGAGAAACTTTTTGACTCTGGGACCCAGCAGGATAAATGCAAGGTATAAACTCCCCAAACCCAGTGCATAAAACACAACGGCACTGATGCCTCCTATGGATCCTGCTTCCGGCGGTGTAAAGAGGATGAATACGCCCAAAAAAGATGCCATAAAAGTGGTGGATAAGAACCCAACACCCGCAGAGTTACGAGCCGTAAAAAAATCGTCACTGCTTCTAATCAGACCCTTACTGTACACAATTCCAATGCCGGTAAACAAAACAACCGATAAAACCAATAGAGTCGTCACTGCTGATGATGATATCATATTTGCTTCCTCCTTGTTTCATCTATGATTTGATTGAGAACTTCTGCTGCTTTTGCGGGTGATTCTTCTTTTAATACGGCTGATACAACTGCCACACCATCCACGCCTTGTTGAATGACAGCGGCAAGATTCTCTTTGCAGATTCCTCCAATGGCAACTACCGGAAGTCCAACCGTATTTTTGATGATTTTTAGTTGATCAAGGGTAACCGTTCGTGTATTGGCTTTAGTTCCTGTTGGATATAAAGCTCCAACCCCTACATAATCCGCACCTTCCACTTCTGCACGAATGGCCTCCTCCAGCGTTGCAGCTGAAACGCCAATGAGCATCTTGTGGCCGGCTAATTGACTGGCTGCTGAAACCGGAAGATCCTGCTGTCCTAAATGTACACCTTCCGCACCAATGGCAAGGGCAACATCAACCCGATCATTAATAATCAGTGGTACCCCATACTTTTGGGTCAGCTGATGCACCTCAAATGCTCGATGAAAGAATTCATTGGCAGAAAGCTTTTTGTCGCGAAGCTGCACCAGACTCACTCCGCCGCTCAAGGCCTCTTCCAGCGTTTTTATATAATTTCGGCTTTCAAGGATCTTTTCATCTGTCAGTAAATAAAGCTGGTAGTTAACACGCTGCTTATCCATGATGTATTCCCCCCTTGATGTTGACTCGTTTTTCCAAAATGTCAGCGGATATAGTACCGAGATGGTCCATCAGTTTCATACGATAGCTTCCCATTCCGTCTTTTGCGACAAGGTCTTCATAAGCCAGTTCACCAGCAACCGCCATGGTTGTAATCCCTGCAATCCCTGCTTCAACCGGCGAAGCTTCGGCTCCCAAAAATAACCCTATGATGGAAGTAGTCATGCATCCGCTTCCGGTTATTTTAGTCAGAAAGGGGTGTCCGTTTGAAAGCTCATAAACTGATTTTCCATCTGATACCACATCGTTGACGCCGGTGATTCCTACAGCAACCTTATATTCAGTTGCCATCGTCAGCGCCAGTTTTCTTAAGTCCAGATTCTGACCGACAGCAGTCTCTACTCCTCTCGTTTTTCCATTCAATCCGGCAAGGCACTGAATCTCTGAAGCATTGCCCCGAACAAATGAAAAAGACACTGTTTCCAAGAGCTCTTTTGCCGACTTTGTGCGCCATGAAGTGGCGCCGGCACCCACCGGGTCCAAGATTACCGGGATTCCTTTTTCATTGGCTTTGCTTCCTGCCAGCCTCATGGATCGAAGGCTTCTTTGCTTTAGTGTGCCCAGATTAATCACCAGCACCGAGGACATGGAAACCATTTCTTCCACTTCTTCCGGATCATCGGCCATAACTGGGCTTCCGCCAAGAGCCAGAATGCAGTTTGCACAATCATTTGCTGTCACATAATTGGTGATGTGATGCACAAGAGGTGAATTCACTTCCAGTTGATGGGAAATCTTATGAAAATCAATTTTCTCCATGGACACGTTTCCTCCCCATTTTGTCATAGTATTCATGAAAGTGATGAACCGGCCCTGGGCCATTGCCAATCGAAAAAGATTCTTCAATGGCTTTACTGATGTAAGCCTTTGACATCCTTACTGCTTCAAACATTGACACTCCTTTTCCCAGATTGGCAGCAAGAGACGCTGACAGGGTGCATCCCGTTCCATGAGTGTTTCTCGTTCCTATGCGATGATAAGAATACTCATGCCAGCTTTCACCGTCATAAAGGAGATCCGTTGAACATTTTCCCTTTAAATGTCCGCCTTTCATCAACACATATT
>SLLE01000001.1 GCA_007134225.1 Tindallia sp. | reverse complement strand
GTAACCTGATATAATCGAGCATGAATTTTCAATCAAGGAAAAATGAGGTGTTAATTTGGCAAAGTCACTGGTGATCGTCGAGTCACCTGCAAAAGCAAAAACAATTAAAAAATTTCTCGGAAGTCATTATACCGTAAAGGCTTCGGTTGGCCATATTATTGATCTGCCTAAAAGCAAAATGGGTGTAGATATCGATAACGACTTCGAACCCCGCTATATTACCATTCGGGGCAAAGGTCCGATTCTTAATGAAATCAAAAAGGAAGCGAAAAAAGCAAAAAAAATCTTCCTGGCAACAGACCTTGACCGGGAGGGAGAAGCTATCTCCTGGCATTTAGCCAATGCTCTGAACATCGATGATGATGAACCCTGCCGGATTGTCTTCAATGAAATTACAAAAAACGCCATCAAAGCTGCCGTGAAGAACCCTCAAAAAATTGATCTGAATCTGGTCGATGCACAGCAGGCCCGAAGGGTCTTGGACCGGTTGGTGGGCTACAAACTGAGTCCGCTGCTATGGAAAAAACTGCGCAAGGGCCTCAGTGCCGGACGTGTGCAGTCCGTTGCAACCAAGATGATTAAAGACCGGGAAGATGAAATCAATCGCTTTCTCCCGGAGGAATACTGGAGTCTGGAATTGGACGTAGAAGATAAGAAGAAAAACAAAATGACGGTTCAGTTTCAAAAAGATGAAGACGGAAACAAAGAACTGAAAACCGGGGAAGACGTTCAACGAATCATTAATCTCATCAAAGAGGATCCTCTCAAGGTTGTGGAGGTAAAAAAAGGGGAAAAGAAGCGTAATCCTTCTGATCCTTTTACCACCAGTACCCTTCAACAGGAAGCTTCCAACCGTATCGGATTTGCGACCCGCAAAACCATGGCGGTTGCACAGCAGTTGTATGAAGGCATCGACGTGAAAAAAGAAGGAACCGTCGGTTTGATCACTTACTTGCGTACAGATTCAACCCGTGTTGGGGAGGATGCGCATCAGTCTGCCATTGATTTCATCACGGATCATTATGGTAAGGAATACACCAGCGAGAAAAAAACGACGAAAAAGAAAAAGAGTGAATCCTCAGTTCAGGATGCTCATGAAGCTATCCGCCCCACAGATGTACTAAGAACACCTACATCCATCAGGGATAGCCTTAGCAACGATCAGTACAAGCTTTACAAACTGATTTGGGAACGGTTTGTTGCCAGCCGAATGGCGCCGGCAGTTTTTAGCACCATCAATGCTGTTTTGGACGTCAACGGCTGCCAATTCAAAGCCAATGGATCCATCCTTAAGTTTGAGGGGTTTTTGAAGGTGTACACCTTTGTAACCCGATCCAAGGATCAGACACTACCGGAACTGGAAAAAGATCAATTATTTCACATCATCAAACATCATCAAAAACAGCATTTCACACAACCGCCTGCCAGGTATACAGAAGCTTCGCTGGTCAAGGCCATGGAAGATCTGGGCATCGGCCGCCCCAGCACTTATTCTCCAACGATCAGCACTATCCTGTCGAGGGGATATGTGGTAAAAGAAGCGAAACACTTAAAACCCACAGAACTGGGGATCCTGGTAACGACATTGTTGGAAGATTACTTCAGCAAAATCATAGATGTTCATTTTACGGCAGAGCTGGAGAAACGATTGGATTCTGTTGAAGAAGGCAAAGAGGAGTGGAAGGAGATCATCCGTGAATTCTATGGTCCCTTCCATGAAATGATTGAATATGCCGATCAACAGGTGGAAGAAGTTGATTTTGTAGAAGAAAGCGACGAAACCTGTGATGCTTGTGGTGCGCCAATGCTGATTAAGTACGGTCGCTATGGTAAATTTCTGGCTTGTTCCAACTATCCGGACTGCAAAAATACCAAACCGTTTGTGAAAAAAATTGGGCTTTCCTGTCCCACTTGCGGAACTGGTGAAGTGGTGGAGCGAAAATCAAAAAAAGGCAGAATGTTTTATGGTTGCAGTCGTTTCCCGGAATGTCGATTTGTTTCCTGGAGTCGACCGGTGGAGGAAAAATGTCCGGAATGTTCTTCTTATATGACCTTAAAACGATTAAAAAAGGGCGATCAGTTTGTATGCTCCAATAAAGAATGTGGACATAAAAGAAAATTAACACCTGAAGAACAGGAAAAATATAATTGAATTTTTTGAATTGTTGTGTTACGATTTCTATAGTATAAATTAAAATGATTCAACATAAAAGAGAAGAGACTTGAAGGAGGTAATGTAATGTCATCCGCTTTGTTGCAAAAAACCAGAAGAATTAACCAGATTTTACAGAAATCCAGTGATAATGCTGTTTCATTTAATGAATTATGCAGAACACTCAGTGATATTCTGGATGCCAATGTTTATGTCGCCAGTGCCCGCGGAAAAGTGCTTGGAGTAAGCTTGACCGACACGTCTGACTGCCCGATCATCATGGATGAACAAACTGGCGAAAAACGATTTCCTGATGAATACAATGATCAACTGTTACAAGTGACAGAAACGCAGTCAAACATCACCAAAGATGCGTTGCTTAAATTGTTTAAGTATGATGTGGAAAGTTATAACAAACTGGTAAGCGTCGTACCTATCTATGGAAGTGGGCAACGATTTGGTACCATGGTACTTGCGAGACATGACCAAGAGTTTTCTGATGAAGATCTGGTAATGGTTGAATACAGCGCCACGGTGGTTGGCATGGAGATTTTAAGAGCAAAAACCGAAGAAATTGAAGAAGAAGCCCGGAGCAAAGCAGTGGTTAAAATGGCTATTGATACACTTTCATATTCTGAACTGGAAGCAGTAGATCATATTTTCAAAGAATTAAACGGAATGGAGGGGTTATTGGTAGCCAGTAAAATTGCAGACCGTGTTGGGATAACCCGTTCTGTTATTGTTAATGCCCTCAGGAAATTCGAAAGCGCAGGCGTCATTGAATCACGTTCCCTGGGAATGAAAGGTACCCATATTAGAATTCTTAATGAGAACCTCCTGGAAGAACTGCAAAAGTTGAAGCGTTAATTTGTCGCTTATTTAACAAAAGGAAGTCATCCTGATGGCTTCTTTTTTTGTATCAGAAGCTTTTGATACCTACTAAAGTCCTAAACCTGTTTATATTTTACAGAAAGGCGCGGCGCCAGCAATTTAACAATTTCATACGCCAAGCATTTATGGAACGGTGAATTATTTTTTCAATACCGCCGGGTCAAAAAATTATCCATTATGGAAGACAGATCCATATCACAAGTTAAACAATTGATCCAAAAATAATTTGCCTCATAAGGGCGATTATGATAAAATGATACAGGTGACAATTCGCACACCTTTGGATTCTGTTAAGGGTGCCCTTGAAGGGTCTTAACAGAAGGAGAAGAAGGTGGAGGAAAAAACAAAATTGGAGGGAATTTGAATGAGCGTAGTGTCAATGAAACAGTTATTGGAAGCCGGTGTTCATTTTGGACATCAAACAAGAAGATGGAACCCCAAAATGGCGAAGTTTATTTTTACGGAAAGAAATGGTATTTACATCATTGATCTTCAAAAAACCGTGAAAAAAGTGGACGAAGCTTATCGAATTATCAAGGAAATAGCAGAAGAAAATGGGAATATTCTTTTTGTTGGTACAAAAAAGCAGGCGCAGGAATCTATCGAAGACGAAGCAAAGCGATGCGGTATGTATTACGTCAACCAACGTTGGTTAGGTGGCATGCTGACGAACTATCAGACCATTAAAAAAAGAATTCAGCGGCTTCGAGAACTGGAAAAAATGGAAGAAGACGGCACTTTTGATCTGCTGCCAAAAAAAGAAGTTATTCAGTTAAAACATGAAATGGAGAGACTTGAGAAATTTCTTGGCGGAATTAAAGACATGAAAGAAATGCCGAAGGCAGTATTCGTCGTCGATCCACGAAAAGAAAGAATTGCAATTCTGGAGGCAAAAAAGCTTGGTATCCCGGTAATTGCCATTGTTGACACCAATTGTGACCCAGATGAGGTTGATTATGTGATTCCAGGAAACGACGATGCAATTCGAGCTGTAAAACTATTGGCTTCTACAATGGCAGACGCAGTCCTAGAAGGAAGACAGGGCTTTCAGTCTGACGAAGAAGCATCTGAAGTGTAAATAGATTACTTCCGGGGAGCGGATCACTCCCCCGGAATTCCATTAATACAGGAGGTTACAAAATGAACATAACAGCAGGTATGGTAAAAGAACTGCGAGAAAAAACCAGTGCAGGAATGATGGACTGCAAAAAGGCTTTGACTGAATCTGAAGGTGATATGGAAAAAGCAGTAGCATTACTGCGAGAAAAAGGATTGGCGGCGGTAGCAAAAAAAGCAAATCGTGTTGCTTCTGAGGGTCTTGTTGAGGCCTATATTCATGGCGGACGTATCGGTGTTCTTGTAGAAGTGAATTCTGAAACAGACTTCGTTGCAAAAAATGAAGAGTTTAAAGCATTTGTAAAAGATGTAGCCATGCAAATTGCAGCTTCAAATCCTCAGTATGTCAGCCGTGAAGAAGTACCTCAGGATCATATTGAAAAAGAAAAAGATATTTTAAGAAAGCAGGCTTTAAATGAAGGTAAGCCTGAAAAGATTGTCGATAAAATGGTTGAAGGTCGTATTGAAAAGTATTATAAGGAAGTCTGCCTTCTGGAGCAGGATTTTGTAAAAAATCCTGACATTACCGTTGGCGATCTTTTAACAGATAAAATCGCAAAAATTGGTGAAAATCTTAATATCAGAAGATTTTCCAGATTTGAAGTTGGAGAGGGTATTGATAAAAAAGAAGAAAACTTTGCTGAAGAAGTTGCTAAACAAATTCAATAACAAAAAATGACGAGAACACTCTTGTGTTCTCTTTCTCTATATCTTACAAATCAAATAAAGATGAGGGAGCAAGCGACCATGGATAAACCTTTATACAAGAGAATTTTATTAAAGTTAAGCGGAGAAGCTTTAGCTGGCCCCAAAGGCTTTGGCCTTGATCCTGATACCATTCAACCGATAGCACTTCAGATTAAGGAAATCATCGAAATGGGAGTCCAGGTTGCTATTGTGGTTGGTGGTGGTAATTTCTGGCGCGGTAGATCTGGTGAAAACATGGATCGGACAACGGCAGATTACATGGGAATGATGGCAACCGTCATCAACGGCTTAGCATTACAAGATGCCCTTGAAAACGTTGGCGTCATCACACGCGTACAGACCGCCATCGAAATGCGTCAAATTGCTGAACCTTATATACGACGACGTGCCATACGACATCTGGAGAAGAATCGGGTCGTTATTTTTGCTGCCGGTACCGGTAATCCATATTTTTCAACAGACACCACCGCAGCCCTTAGAGCAGCCGAAATTGAAGCTGAAGTAATTCTTCTGGCAAAAAAAGTGGATGCCGTGTACGATAAAGATCCAAATGAAAATGATGACGCCAACAAATTTGATGATGTCAGCTATATTGAAATTCTGAGCCGCGGATTAAAAATAATGGACTCTACGGCAACCTCTCTGTGCATGGATAATAAGATTCCATTGAAGGTATTTGGGTTGGATGATCCGGAAAATATCAAGAAAGTAGTGTTGGGTAAGCCTATGGGAACCTATATACATAGTTGATAAAGGAGGACTTGTTGATGCAACTGGAAATTCATAAAGCTATTGAAGAAAAAATGAAAAAAACGGTTCATGTTGTTCAAGACGAGTTTAACAGTATTCGAGCTGGACGTGCCAACCCAGCCATGCTGGATCGAATCAGTGTGGAGTATTATGGAGCAGTTGTGCCTCTCAATCAGTTAGCAACTATTTCTGCTCCTGAGCCTCGAATGATAACGATTCAACCCTTTGATGTATCCGTTCTTAAGGAAATTGAAAAAGCGATTCAAAAATCCGAATTAGGAATAAACCCATCTTCTGACGGAAAAATCATCCGTTTAGTGATCCCTCAGTTGACAGAAGAAAGAAGAAAAGACCTGACCAAACTGGTAAAGGCGAAAGCGGAAGAAGGTCGTGTTGCCATTCGAAATGAAAGAAGATGGGGTAATGACACCCTAAAGAAGATGGAAAAAGACGGCGAATTGACAGAAGATGATTTGAAACAGGCCCAGGAAGACGTCCAAAAGCTGACAGACAAGTATATTAAGCAAATCGAAGAACTTATGGAAGCGAAAGAAAAAGAAATATTGGAGGTATAATGTGTTACCGGAGCAGGACGTTTCAGGACATCATCTTAAAAATGCAATTCATATTTTAGAACTCCATGCAATAGAATACCGTATCACAGAAACTTCGGCATTCAGAAAAAAACACTTCGAAAATTGTCGTGTAGTAAGGCAGCGCTTTGACCATGCTTGTGCTATAATGGAGATAACAGTCTCATATTTTTAGCCCCCTATTCAGGGGGCTATTTGACAGTTACAGGAGGTAAATCACAATGAAAGATATACCACGGCACATTGCAATCATTATGGATGGTAATGGTCGATGGGCTAAGAACCGACACTTGCCACGTAGTGCAGGCCACAGAAAAGGAGTTGAAGCTCTTCGGAGTGTCATCCAAAGAGCATCAGATTTATCGGTGGACATTTTAACGGTTTTTGCTTTTTCAACTGAAAATTGGAAAAGACCGTCGGAAGAAATTGGATTCCTTATGAGTCTGCTTCGTGAATACATTCGCAAAGAATTGAATGAGTTGCATCAAAATAATGTAAAAATTACTACCATTGGTGATTTGTATGCTCTCCAGCCCTCTTTACAGGAAGAAATACAAGTTGCAGTAGAGAAAACCAAAAATAATCAAGGCCTTGTTTTTAATATCGCATTGAATTATGGCGGCCGAGATGAAATCGTAAGAGCTGTGACAAAAATATTGAAAGACAACTGCATTTCCAGTCAGTCATCAAAAGATCTCATAGAGAAAACCATTGAAAAACACTTGGATACAGCTGGATTTCCAGATCCGGATTTATTAATCCGAACCAGCGGCGAAATGCGAATAAGCAACTTTTTAATATGGCAGTTAGCGTATACTGAATTCTATTTTACGGATACTTTATGGCCAGACTATGACGGAGATGCACTTGACGTTGCCATTAATCACTATCAGCAACGATCCAGACGGTTTGGCAGTTTATAATCCAAGGAGGACCTTTATGTTTAAACGCATTGTCACCACAGTGATTGGCCTTCCGATTCTATTTATTATTTTACACCTTGGGAACCCATATTTGTTACCCGCTCTATTGATTGTCAGCTTATTGGGTTTAAGGGAGTTATACCAGGTCTCATTAAAAGCTGGAATGAACCCAATAAGCTGGGCCGGATATTTAACTGCCGTCATTTACTTTTATTTTTTATACAGCCATTCCCGCATACCAAATGGTGTTACATTGACAGTTCTCATGATCATTGTCTTGATGTCACTGCCAATTGTTAGCAGAAAGAATTACACTATTCATGATATCTGTTTTACTTTGTTTGGCATCGTATATGTTCCGTTTATGATGAGCCACCTTATTGCCATTGATCAGATGATGACACCATATCTGATATGGATGGTTTTTGTTGTAGCCTGGTGTTGTGACACCTTTGCCTATCTGACAGGCTTACTAATCGGAAAACATAAGCTTTGTCCTTCCATAAGCCCAAAAAAAACCATAGAAGGTGCCATTGGCGGAATAATTGGGTCCGTCGCAGGATGCTTTGCTTTTTCCTGGTTTTTGATGCCTGAATATCTTTTTCCCTTGTCCATGATGGGTTTGGGCGGTGCCATTATTTCTCAGCTTGGAGATCTTTCTGCATCTTCCATCAAAAGATATTTTGACATTAAGGACTTTGGTAATCTTTTCCCCGGGCATGGTGGGATTCTTGATCGATTTGACAGCATCTTGTTCACAGCACCCTATGTATTTTACTACCTTGTATGGGTGATTCAACTGAGGTAGGGTATCAATAACAGACAAGAGGAGTGTTTTTATTGAAGGCGGTAAGTTTACTTGGCTCAACTGGTTCTATTGGGAAGCAAACACTGGATGTTGTCCGTCAACATCCGGAAGCCTTTCACATAACTGCTTTAACGGCTCATCGCAATCGCAAGCTATTATTAGAGCAAATTAACGAATTTCAACCTAAGATTGCTTCTATTACCAGGAAAGAAGATGCTGAATGGCTTAAAACAAATATTGATGCTACCACAATCATATTCAACGATACGGAAGGGTTGCTGGCCGCAGCCTCTGAGGAATCCGCGGAAGTGGTTTTAAACGCGCTGGTCGGCAGTATGGGACTCTTGCCCACATGCCATGCCATCCAGGCAGGTAAAACACTGGCCTTGGCCAATAAAGAGTCTCTTGTGGCCGGTGGCAGCCTGGTAATGAAACTAGCCAAACTAAACCAGGTGGACCTTTTGCCTGTTGACAGTGAACATTCGGCAATTTTTCAATGTCTAAGAGGTGAGAAATCCAGCCAACTGAGCCGAATTATTCTTACGGCCTCCGGTGGTCCTTTTCGAACCCTCAGCAAAGCTGTTATTGAAACGACCGACCCATCCGCTGCTTTAAAGCACCCAAACTGGAGCATGGGTCAAAAAATTACCGTCGATTCTGCCACCATGATGAACAAGGGATTGGAAGTGATCGAAGCAAAATGGCTTTTTAACCTGAAAACAGATCAAATTGATGTTTTGGTTCATCCTGAGAGCATTATCCATTCCATGGTCGAGTTTATGGATACTTCTGTCATTGCACAACTAGGACAACCAGACATGCGCGTCCCTATCCAGTTTGCATTGACATACCCGGATCGTTATCAGCTGGACGCTCCCCGACTAGATTTATCTGCACTTGCACAGCTCAATTTTGAAAAAGCCGATATAGACCGATTCCCGAATTTGCGCCTGGCTTTTCAGGCTATGGAAATTGGCAAAACCATGCCCTGTGTTCTAAATGCAGCCAATGAAAAGTTAGTTCCACACTATTTAGAAAGAAAAGTCAGCTTTTACCAAATGGCTGATTTAATCGAAAGTATTATGTCACACCATGTGCCCTTCGACTATGACTCTGTCGAAGCAATTCATGAAGTTGAACAGTGGGTTGAAGGACAGGTTAATGAGTTAATAAGATAGGATTGTAAGGAAGGTGTATCTATGACAACCGCAATTGTAGCCATTTTTGTATTTGGACTCCTCGTTTTTTTTCACGAGCTGGGCCATTTCGGCGTGGCAAAATATGTTGGCATTAAAGTTCATGAGTTCGCTATTGGAATGGGCCCCAAAGTTTTACACCGACAAAAAGAAGAAACCGTTTATTCAATTCGAGCCTTTCCTATCGGAGGTTTTGTCCGAATGGAAGGAGAAGACGAAAGTTCAGAAACAAAAGACAGTTTCAGTCAAAAGACTGTCGGTCAACGTATAAGCGTTATTCTGGCAGGACCTGTAATGAATTTTATTTTGGGTTTTCTTTGTTTTTTCATGATTTTTCTGGCTATTGGAGTACCATCCACTCAAATCAGCCAGGTAATGCCAGATTCACCAGCAGCCTCTGTCGGATTGCAAGCAGATGATCGGGTAAAACGAATTCAGGGAGAAGAAATTAAAAGCTGGGATCATTTAGTGGACCGTATTTCAGCTGCAGAAGATCAAACCATTACCGTGGAGGTTATTCGGGATAATCAAACCCTTATCTTTGATTTATCACCGGAGGTTGATGCGGAAACAGGAAGGGCCATGATTGGCATCGTTCCCGGCAGTGAAGTATCCGTAACGGGAGCGTTTGTAAATAGTTATTACCAGAGCCGATTTATTTTCACTGAGATCTTTAATTTTTTACAACAGCTCATTCGTGGTCAGGCTGACACCGCAAACGTCGCCGGTCCTGTTGGCATTATAAGCTTGGTGGGGCAGGCCAGTCGATCCGGATGGATTGATGTGGTAGGGCTAGCCGGGCTGATCAGCATTAACTTGGGTATCATGAATTTATTGCCCATCCCAGCTCTGGATGGAAGCCGAATTATTTTCCTTTTATTGGAGGCCATTAGAGGAAAACCCGTTGATCCGGAAAAAGAAGCTTTGGTTCATATGGTGGGCATAACGTTATTAATGATGTTAATGATCGTCATCACCTATAAAGATATTTTGACATTTTTCTAGACTCATCTATTATGATTCTGAATTCACAGAGGAGATTATGATGAACCGAAAACAAACACAAACTGTTTATGCGGGCAATTTAGGCATCGGAGGTTTGCAACAGGTTAGCATTCAATCCATGACCAATACGGATACAAGAGATACCATTGCTACGGTTAAACAAATCCAGGAGCTGCAAAAAGCAGGTTGTCATCTTGTGCGTGTTGCGGTGCCGGATGACAAAGCAGCTATGGCCATTAAAACAATCAAGTCACAGATTGATATTCCTTTGGCGGCGGATATTCATTTTGATTATCGGCTAGCCATCAAAGCAGTGGAAATGGGTGCCGATAAACTGCGAATTAACCCTGGTAACATCGGTGAATTTTCTCGTGTGAAGGAAATCGCCAGAATATGCCAAGAGTACGACGTTCCTATCCGCATTGGCGTCAATGGTGGATCTCTTGAAAAGAAATGGTTGGATAAGTATGGGGGGCCAACTGCAGATGCTATGGTGGATAGTTGTATGGAATCCGTCCGTCGACTTGAAGACATTAATTTTACCAGCCTGGTGATTTCCATCAAATCAAGTCACTTGACAACGATGGTTCGTGCATACCGCTCCATCAGCGAAAAGGTATCTTATCCGCTCCATATTGGGGTTACGGAAGCTGGAACCACTGAAATGGGAACCATCAAATCAGCCATCGGCATTGGAAGTCTCCTTTTAGACGGCATTGGCGATACCCTTAGGGTATCCTTGACAGGCTCTCCTGTTCAGGAGATAAAAGTTGGAAAACAAATTCTCAAAAGTGTTGGGCTTCTCCGCAATCAGGTGCAAATTATTTCCTGTCCAACCTGCGGGAGGTGTCAGATTGATTTGGTTTACCTAGCGGAAGAAATTGAAAAAGCCGTCGAGGAAATCCAACAACCGATTACTGTTGCTGTGATGGGATGCGCTGTTAATGGACCTGGAGAAGCAAGAGAAGCAGACCTTGGCATTGCCGGCGGAAAAGAGTCGGCTCTTTTATTTAAAAAGGGTAAAATCATCCGAAAATTAAAAGAAAATGAAATAATTCCAGCTTTGCTGGATGAAATCCGCCAGTTTGGTCCTTTGTAAAAAAGGAGGATGTACCGTTATGAAAAGAAAACTATATACCTTAGACGATCTGTTCCAGCATTTTTCCATCCAAACAAGACCCGACTGGCTTCAGGATTGTTTTGTTGATCGGGTACAATTTTATTCTTCTTCCAATAAAATGAACCTTATGCTTTCCCTTCAGCAGGAACCAAAGATTGATCAGTTGGAAAATCAACTGGACCTTTTAAAAAACCATCTGCAGCTCAATGTCTCAATAACCTACCAAATCAACCATATTGCAGGAGTTGATTCCTTAGATGATCTAAATCTATCCAGGGTATTTAAAGACAATCTTTTTTATGCCATTCGAAAGAAAATGCCGGTCTCCACTACCTTGAACGACCGGGTTGAAATACACATGACAACTGAAAACCTGAACCTTCACGTTAAGGACCAGGTTTTCTACGATAAGGCGAAGGAAAGAAATCTTGAAAAATGGATAACAGCCACCTTTAAGCAATACTATGGTTTCTCCATTTCCTGCACAATTCATCAATCCCAGGAATCTCTAAACAGTCAGGAAGAATTCTACGAACAACGACATCATCTAGAGAAAGATCTAGTACAAAAAATCAGGCTGGAAGAAAAACATCATGAGAAAAAAGAAAAACCAACATCCAAAGATACCGGTAAAAAGAAAGCAAGCAACTGTAAAAAGAAGGATGACAGCATTTGGTGCGGACGCAAAATCAATGGTCATCCCATTCCCATCGGAAACATATCGGAAGAAGATACCTCTGTTATTATACACGGTGAAATTTTCAGTGTGGATAACCGCATCCTGAAGGATGAACGGAAGCTCTATATCATTGATATTACTGACTATACCGGTTCTATCACCGCGAAACTGTTTGAGCCGCGTAAAAACGAAATACCCCTCGATGAATTGATTAAACCCGGTGCCGACATTGCCGTCAAAGGCACTCTTCAGTACGACCATTACAGCCGAGAAACAAATATGATGATTTCCGACATCAATCAAGTTACTATGAAGGAAAAGCTGGATCCTGCACCGGAAAAAAGAGTCGAACTTCATTGCCATACCTGTCTTTCTCAAATGGATGGCATTTCCACCCCTAAAGATTTATTTGGACAGGCAGCCAAATGGCAACATGAAGCTCTGGCCATCACGGATCACGGAGTGGTGCAAGCCTTTCCCGAAGTTCATCAGGCTGCCAGCAACCGTCAAATCAAAGCTATTTATGGCATGGAAGGTTATCTGGTGGATGACGAGCGAAAAATACTGGAAGGTGAAAAACATGTCCAGTTCAACGATGAGTATGTAGTATTTGACCTGGAAACCACCGGATTATCGAATGTTCATGATCGTATCACTGAAATTGGAGCCGTTAAAATTTCCGGCGGGGAAGTAGTGGATGAGTTCAGTACGCTTGTGAATCCTGAACAGACCATATCCGCCAAAATAACGCGAATTACTGGAATAACCAATGAAATGGTTCGGGAAGCACCCACCATTGAATCGATCCTTCCTTCTTTTGTTAAATTTACAAAAAACTGTGTTCTGGTGGCGCATAACGCAGATTTTGACATTGGTTTTCTTCGTGAAAATATGCAAAAACAAGGTTTCTATTTTGATTACCAGGTTTTGGACACCTTGAAGCTCTCCCGTCAGTTGCTGAAAAATTTAAAAAAGTATAAGCTGAATTCCGTCGCCAAAGCCTTGGATGTAAAATTGGAAAACCATCATCGTGCTGTTTATGACGCCAGGGCGACGGCTGAAATTTTCATCAAGTTGATTCAGCGCATGAAAGATCAGGAAATCGAAAATTTCACTCAAATGAATGAGATCTCTGAGAATCAAAAAGACATTACACGCCAGGGTACCAATCACATTATTTTACTGGCGAAAAACGCTACTGGTCTCAGAAATCTATATGAATTAGTCAGCGAATCCCATATGAACTATTTTTACAAAAAGCCGCGAATTCCCAAAAGTCTGTTGCGAAAAAAAAGGGAGGGATTATTGATTGGCTCCGCCTGCCAGGACGGCGAAATTTACCAGGCTATTTTAAATCACGAGCAGGCACAGCGTATTGAAGCCCTTGCTTCTTTCTATGACTACCTTGAGATTCAACCTGTCAGTAACAATCTTTTCCTTATCGACAAAGGCTTTGTTAAGGATGAAGAAGAGTTAAAGCAACATCATCAGGAAATTGTCCAGCTTGGTGAAAAACTGAAGAAACCAGTCGTAGCCACGGGAGATGTTCATTATGTGGCACAAAAGGAAAACCATTATCGACAGATCCTTCAGGCTGGCATGGGTTTTGATGATATCGAGGAAGATTCAGAGCTTCATTTTAAAACGACTGAGGAGATGCTTCAGGCATTTTCGCATTTAGGAAAATCAAAAGCATACCAAGTCGTTGTCACAAATACCCGCCAAATCGCAGACAAGATCGAGCCGCTGATGCCGGTTCCGGAGGGTACCTTTCCACCATCCATTGCCGGTTCAGAGGATAAATTGAGGGATTTATGTTATGAGAATGCTTACAACCTTTACGGAACTCCCTTGCCGGATATTGTTGAAAAGAGACTGTCAAGAGAGTTGAGCTCCATCATCGACAATGGTTATTCCGTCATGTACATGATTTCACATCAATTAGTGGCAAAATCACTGAAAGATGGATATTTGGTTGGCTCCAGGGGTTCAGTCGGCTCCTCTTTTGCGGCAACCATGAGTGATATTACGGAAGTAAACCCATTGGCCCCTCATTACGTTTGCCCCCAGTGTAAGCATTCCATCTTTTTTACCGAAGGTGAGTATGAGTCAGGGATTGACCTGCCGGACCGAAATTGTGATCAGTGCAATGCCCCAAATAAAAAAGATGGCCACCAGATTCCTTTTGAAGTGTTTCTTGGTTTTGAAGGTGATAAGGAGCCGGATATAGACCTGAATTTTGCAGGTGAATATCAAAGCGTTGCACATCAGTACATTGAAACATTGTTTGGCAAAGATCATGTTTTCAGAGCCGGAACCTTAGGCACCATTGCCAGTAAGACAGCCTTTGGCTTTGTTAAAAAGTTCAGTGAAGCGTATTCGGTTCAAATGAACAATGCAGAGATCAGGCGTTTAATCGATGGCTGTACTGGTGTCAAGCGAACCACCGGTCAGCATCCAGGAGGAATTATGATTGTTCCCCAGGATAGGGACATTCATGAATTCACCCCCATACAGCATCCGGCTAACGATTCGTCTTCCGGTGTCATCACTACCCATTTTGATTATAATGCTCTCAGCGGTAAACTGCTGAAGTTGGATATTCTTGGTCACGATGTCCCGACCATTATTCGAATGCTGGAGGATTTTACCAATACCAACGCCCTAAACATTCCCCTGGATGATCCGGAAACCATGAGCCTCTTTCGAAACATCGATGCACTGAATCTTGAAGATGCGAAGTGGAAACCCGAAGTGGGCAGTCTGGGTATACCGGAATTCGGAACGAAGTTTGTACGGCAGATGTTGCTGGATACGGAGCCCACCACCTTTGCCGAACTGGTCCGAATCAGTGGTCTTTCCCATGGTACCGATGTTTGGCTTAACAATGCCCAGGAGCTGGTTCGAAACGGAACTGCCAATTTGAAAGAGGTTATTTGTACACGGGATGACATCATGAACTACCTTATTCTGAAGGAAGTTCCTTCCAAGCAATCCTTTAAAATAATGGAACAAGTGCGAAAAGGAAAAGGACTGACAGAGGAAGAAGAGAAACTTCTGAAAACACACCAGGTGTCCAAGTGGTATATTGAATCCTGTAAAAAAATAAAGTATATGTTCCCAAAAGCACATGCCGTTGCGTATGTAATGATGTCCTTTCGCATTGCTTATTATAAGGTACACCATCCGGAAGCTTTTTATGCGTCTTATTTCAGTATGAAGGTGGATGATTTTGATGCGGAGATGGCACTCAAAGGAACGGAAGCGATTATCGAATATATGGGTGAACTGGAAAATACCGCGCAAAAACTGACCACCAAGGAAAAAAACCAACTGGTGGTGATGGAAGTAGTGCTGGAAATGATAAGTAGGGGTATTGAACTCCTGCCGGTAGATCTATATCGCTCACACGCAGATCGATTTCTTCTCGAAGATAAGAAAATCAGGCCGCCTTTGACGTCTTTACAGGGAGTAGGCCAAAATGCAGCACGAAGCATTGCAGAGGAAGCTGCAAAAGGAAGCTTTCTTTCCATAGAAGAATTAAGGAGTAGAACTGGTGCCTCAAAGGTTGTTCTTGAAACCTTAAAAAACCATGGCTCCTGCGACGATTTGCCGGAAACGAACCAGTTGTCCCTCTTTCAGCTTGATTTGCCTTCTTGAGTATGGTATACTATATCGTGTATTGGGACGTCGGAGTAGACTTTTGACGCTAATTGCAGAGTTATTGATGAGAAGAGTGGGCACCCCCCACTCTTTCATTTTCGTTTAGACTCTTTCAGTGAGGAATTGGAGGATCAATGTTGAAAAAAAAAGAATTGGAGCAACGCATTGAGTCGTTAGTGGAGGAACATTTAAAAAAAGATGAAACAGATTTGGTTGATGTGGAGTTTGTGAAAGAGGGTCCGAATCACTACCTTCGTATTTATATTGATAAACCGTCAGGTGTAACCATTGAAGACTGCGAAGGAGTCAGTCGTTATTTGGATGAGCAACTGGATCAACATGATGAATGGATTCAAGTCGCTTATTACCTGGAAGTATCATCGCCGGGTTTGGACCGGCCTTTAAAAAAAGCGAAAGATTATCTACGAAACATTGGAAAACCAGTAGAAGTTAAACTCTATCAAAACTTGAACGGAACAAAGCTTATTCAGGGAACATTAAAAGAGTATCAGGATGACACTTTGACACTTATATTGGAAAACCAGGAAGAACTAATGCTGGAACATAAGCAAATCGCATTGGTAAAACCGGCCATTATATTTTAGGAGGCATGAAAGATGAACACGGAGTTTATAGAAGCGCTGGAGCAAATTCAGCAAGATAAAGGAATTTCTAAAGAAATACTAATGGAAGCCATTGAGGCCGCTTTGATCTCAAGCTACAAACGTAATTTTGGTTCTTCTCACAGTGTACGCGTGGAAGTTCACCGGGAAACAGGAGAAGTAAACGTATACGGGCAGAAAAACGTTGTGGAAGAAGTAGAGGATGAAAACACGGAAATATCACTGGAAGAAGCAAAAGAGCTCAGCCCAAAATTTGAAGTCGGTGATATTGTTGAGCGTGAAGTGACACCGAGAGATTTCGGGCGCATAGCGGCCCAAACTGCGAAACAGGTAGTGGTACAGCGCATTCGCGAGGCAGAAAGAGGTGTCGTTTTTGATGAATTTGTCAACCGTGAATCAGACATCATTGCAGGTGCTGTAGCCCGAATTGCCAGAGGCACCGTTTTCGTTAATCTGGGTAAGGCGGAAGCCATTTTGGCAAACAACGAACAAATGCCGGGCGAAACCTACAATCCTGGCGATCGGATAAAAACATATATCGTTGAAGTAAAGCAAACGACAAAAGGACCTCAAATTCTGATTTCCAGAACACATCCAGGTTTAATTAAAAGATTGTTCGAATTAGAAGTGCCGGAGATTCACGATGGTATTGTAGAAATTAAAAGCATTTCAAGAGAAGCGGGATACCGAACGAAAATTGCCGTTGATACAAAAGATCCTAACGTAGATCCGGTTGGAGCCTGTGTCGGTCAAAAAGGTGTTCGAGTGCAGGCTATTGTAAACGAACTGCGGGGCGAAAAAATAGACATCATTCGTTATAGTGAAAACCCG
This sequence comes from Tindallia sp., assembly GCA_007134225.1. GTDB lineage: Bacteria > Bacillota > Clostridia > Peptostreptococcales > Tindalliaceae > Tindallia. Next base: position 94 of record SLLE01000001.1, on the reverse strand, counting down.
GCGGATTATATTACCAGTGCTTTGAGCCCTGCAAAAGTCAGTAAAGCCATTGTTGATGAAGACCATAAATCCGCCAGAGTGGTGGTGCCGGATT
>SLLE01000090.1 GCA_007134225.1 Tindallia sp. | reverse complement strand
CTTTTTCCTTCCGCGGTGGTGACACCGAAAGACAGCATGGATGTCAGACGCCGATGGCCGTTCTTATAGAGCTCTTCTTTTGTCTCTTCCCGGGTGGCTTTTACGGTACTGACAATACCGCCCCCCCGGTTCATAATATCCATATAGTCGTCGCCGCGCAGCCTCCAGGTAAATTCCTCTGCCCGGTAACCACCGAATACAAAATGGGTATGCGAGTCAACAAAACCAGGCAGTACTGCTTTCCCCTCCGCATCAATCACTTCGTAATGAATCTGGTCCACGCCATTCAGAATATCCTCTTCCTTTCCAACAGATTGAATGACTCCGTCTTCAATCACCATGGCTCCGTTTTCAACTATATGAAGTTCTTCCATTTCTTTTCCTTTTTTTGCATGATGACCGCTGCAGGTTACCAGCTGGCCCGCATTTTTGATAATCATATTACCAATTTTCACAGATACACCTCCAATAAGTTCAATTATGAATTAAACATTGAGAATTAAGAATTCATAAACCAAATTCATCATTCACAATCAGAAGTCTTCACTCTGTCAGTCAAGTTACAGAGTAAAGACTTCTCTTAATCATATACCAATTACTTTAGTTTCTCGGTCACCAGTTTTTTCACCATTTCATCATCCGCCAAATAAGGGAGTGTGATGTGATCCTGGCCCTTGTTCAGTTCATTGTATTCCATACTGGTGGTAAGAGCGTTTTCATTTGTAGCCCAGGCTCGCCGGGCAACGCCGCCCATAACGTCCCACAGCATGGCAGTTTCCAGGATCTTATCGGCTCTGCGGCTGCCGTCCAGAACCATTCCGAATCCGCCGTTGATGGATTTTCCGATTCCAACTCCGCCACCGTTATGCAATGCCACCAGACTCATGCCTCTTGCAGCGTTGCCGGCGAAGCACTGTGTTGCCATGTCAGCCATGATGTTACTGCCGTCCTTGATGTTGGAAGTTTCTCTGAAAGGCGAATCCGTTCCGCTGACATCGTGATGATCACGCCCCAGCATCACCGGGCCGATTTCACCCCTACGTACCATTTCGTTAAATCGCAGAGCAATTTTCGTTCGGCCGTAGGCATCCTGGTAAAGAATACGCGCCTGACTGCCAACCACCATTTTGTTCCTTTCCGCATCCCGAATCCAGACATAATTGTCTCTATCCTGACCTCTTCGATCCGGATCAATACACTCCATGGCCGCTGCGTCTGTTTTTCCAAGGTCTTCCGGATCGCCGCTTAGGCATACCCAACGGAAAGGTCCATATCCGTAATCAAACAATTCCGGCCCAAGAATATCTTCCACATAAGAGGGGAAGATAAAGCCGTCTTTTTCATCCACGCCGTTTAAAGACACTTCCTGGACACCGGCATCAAAAACGGCTTTCAGGAAGGCATTGCCATAATCGAAGAAGTAAGTGCCTTTGTCTCCCAGCTTCTGAATCAACTCAAAATGAGTTCTTAGCGTTTCATCCACTCGCTGGATAAAGGTTTTTCTGTCATTTTTCAGCATCTGTGTTCTTTCTTCAAAGGTCAGGCCCTGCGGGCAGTAGCCACCTTCATAAGCCACATGGCAGGAAGTCTGGTCAGAAAGCAGGTCAATTTTAATGTCTTTTGCCACGGCATAGGCTAACAAGTCCACTACATTGCCATGATAAGCAATAGAAAGTGGCTTTTTCTCCTCTTGCGCTTCTTTAGCCCAGCGATATACCTCTTCCAAGTCTGCACTCACTTTTTGAACCCATCCCTGATCGTGACGTGTTTTAATTCTGGATTCGTCCACCTCTGCAACGATTCCAACTCCGTTGGCAATTTCCACGGCTTTTGGCTGAGCCCCACTCATACCTCCCAGTCCGGAGGAAACAAAGAGTACTCCGGCCAGATCCTGGTCATCACGAAGATCCATTTTCAGTCTGGCTGCATTCAGCAGTGTATTAAAGGTTCCGTGAACAATACCTTGCGGCCCGATATACATCCATCCGCCTGCCGTCATTTGTCCATAATTGGCGACGCCCATCTGTTCTGCAATGTCCTGATCCTTTGCATTGTCAAACATGCCTACCATCAATGAGTTGGTAATGAGCACGCGGGGACTGTCCGGTTTGGATTTAAACAAGCCTACCGGATGTCCGGAGGAAACAACAAGGGTTTGGTCCTGGGTCATTTCCTGCAGGTATTGTTGAATCAGCAGGTATTGCATCCAGTTTTGGCAAACTTTTCCCGTTTCGCCGTAGGTGACCAGTTCATAAGGATAAAGTGCCACATCAAAATCCAGGTTGTTATCCATCATCAGTTGAAAGGCTTTTCCTTCCGTGCATCGGCCTTTATACTCGTGAATAGGTTTTGCTTTTATGTTGCCTCCCGGTCTGAAACGATAACCGTATATCCGTCCCATCGTTAACAATTCATCCAGAAACTCCACTGCCATCTCATCATGATGCTCCTCAGGAATGTATCGAAGTGCATTTTTCAATGCCACTTCAGTCTGTGCCGGCGTCAGCTTAAATCCTCTGTCCGGTGCTCTTCGGATTCCTTCAATAAATGGTTTTTTCTCCGGCAGAGGGCCTTTTAACTTAATGGTCATGGCTTTTCCAATATCTTTCCGATCTAACATGCTATTCGCTCCCTTCCTCAATTCAACAATCGCATACTTTGTTATTGTTTGCCTTAAGTATACTGACTGGCCGTCAATAAAGTGTCGAAGGGTTGTCAAAAATTGTAAGTGTTCACCCTTCCAAATATGCTATTCCTTCCGCAACTACCTTTACTTCCCCGGAAAGCCATAAACCTTCTGCCTGACCTTGCTTCCAATCAACTTTGACGCCAAGAGTTCCGCCTGGTTGCTGTACTTCCAATTTTACGGATTCTCCAATTTGTGCGGCTTTGGCAATTCCTAAAGCGGCAGTGCCGGAGCCGCATCCCCTTTCCCAAAACAGACTATCCGTAGCCCGCACCCACACCAAGGGTTGCATAAAACATTTTTCGTCATCAAAAAACATCACGCCAAGGGCATCGAATTGCTCGCTTTCCAGTCGCTTCTGAATTATTCTGAAAAAAGTTTCACGATCGTTGGTTTTTTTCTCGTCCACAATCACATGAGCGATGCCCGGCAATTCCACCAGAGTCCCTTCAACGTTCTCTCCCTCAGAGGAGAAATCCATTGTTGAGATTTTTTCCGGCAAAGGAAGCTGGAGGGTAACCTTCCGTTTGTATTCGGTATCGCCCCTGTCAACATAACAAATTACCGATTCCTTTATTCCACTTGTTTCCAGTTGAATTGCCTGCCGGCTGTTGGTGGTCCTTTCTATTCCCTTCTTTCGAATACTTAAAACTGCCGCCAGTGAAAGCGTGGCGTTGGCACAGAATTCACCGCCCATCATCTCCAGTCTGGCAATGGTTTCGGAATTCTGTTGAACAGGTTCTGTTACAAATCCCACCTGTTCTGCATGCAAATGGCTCTCTTTCATGATTTCATTCGCCACTTCAGCGTATTGAGTTTGTGCCACCGGATCCCAGACCAGCACTGTCATGTTTTCTGCCGGACTGCATTTATAAAATGTCAGCTTCATCTAAAAAGCTCCTTTCCGAGAGCAAAGACGCTTCGCGTCTATTTAGTGGTTCGGGGTTATAAAAATCAAAATCAAGAACTTAAAGACTTATCCACGGAACAAACAAGACAGGCAGCTAAAAGCTACCTGCCTTAAGTTTATAGTAGAATATTCAATGTATTGGTTCTTTTACAGAATAACCGCTCCGATAATTCCAAAAATCATAATGGGAATGTTGTAATGCAGGAAAGTCGGAACACAGGTATCCCAGATGTGATCATGCTGTCCGTCAATATCCAGACCGGCTGTCGGTCCCAGGGTGCTATCGGATGCAGGAGAACCGGCATCTCCAAGAGCTGCCGCTGTACCAATCAACAGAATGGTCGCTTGCGGACTGAACCCAAGGGCTATCGCTATAGGAACATAAATGGCTGCAATGATTGGAATGGTTCCGAAAGAAGTCCCAATTCCCATGGTAATAAACAATCCAATAATAATCATAACGGTTGCGGCAATAAATTGACTTCCCCCCAGCAATGCTTCAGCTGACTCTACCAGTTGGTCGACACCGCCTGTTTCACGAATAACGGATCCGTAGCCGGCAGCTACCAGCATAACAAAGGCAATAAAGCCCATCATGCCAATCCCGCTGTGAAGCATTTCGTCCAGGTCTTTCCACTTAATAGCACCACCAATCAGCATAATGGCCATCCCCACCAACGCACCAATGTGAAGGGAACCAAGCGGACTTACCTGAATCGCCAAGGCTGAAACAGCACCAACCAACGCTATCCAGTGTTTTCCGGTCATTTTCACTTCTGTTTCTTCTTCCTGAGCAACTTCGCCTGCCTTTGGATCTATATCTTCATATTCTCTTTCTTTTCGATAAGTGATAAAGACGGCAATAAAAAGCCCGACAAGCATGGCGACACCGGGAATCCACATCACATGCCAGACGGAGCCCTGCGCCACCTCCAGGCCGCTCTCGGACATGTTATCGCTGATGAGTCCGTGGAAAATCCATCCATACCCCACAGGCAGTGCCACATAAGGTGCTTTCAGTCCGAAGGTCAGTGCCGATGCCACAGCACGACGGTCGAGTTTCAGTTTGTTCATAACCTTAACAAGTGGTGGAATCAAAATTGGGATGAACGCAATATGCACCGGAATTAGATTCTGGGACAAACAGGCTACTGCTGCAATAATCAATACCAGCACAATCCCTTTACCTTTCACCCATTCCACGATTTTTTTTGCCAGTACCGTTGCGATTCCCGTCTTATGAAGGGTTGCCGCCAGGGTTCCCAGCAGAATATAACTGAGAGCTGTACTGGAGTTTCCACCCATACCGCCAATCAACACACCCATGGTTTCTCCCAGAGGCATTCCTGCCAGAACACCTCCTG
>SLLE01000194.1 GCA_007134225.1 Tindallia sp. | reverse complement strand
TATTTTTGGCTGGGGAATCCTTGGCACGTTCCATGGCAGCTCGTGAAGGGGTGCCTTTTTATCCTTTCAGCCATCAGGAAGGCCATGTGGCGGCTGGCTTATGGTCCATTGGCAGGGATCAACAAGATCCCTTTTATGCGTTGCATCTTTCCGGGGGAACCACCGAATTGCTGAAAGTCATTCCAACCCCAAAAGGTGGATATGAAATCGATTTGACGGGATTTACAAAGGATATCAGCATGGGGCAATTGGTAGACCGGATCGGTGTCTCTCTGGGCTGTGCTTTTCCGGCTGGACCTGCCCTGGAGAAGATGGCAATGGTCTGGGAGGGCGAATTGCTGAAAATCCCGGGGGGTGTAAAGCAGCTTGACCTGAATCTTTCGGGTCCGGAGACATTTCTGCAGAAAAAGATAGAGGAATCTGCAGATCCTTCTCAGATTGCACGTTCGCTATTCCATTTTTTGGGTATTACCTTGGGTGAATGGTTATCCAATCACCATGAAAAAGAGTCCATTCCATTTGTGCTGGTGGTGGGAGGCGTTGCCTCTAACTCCATCATCAGGGAAAATGTGAATCAGACGATCCATAACAAAATGGAAATCGCTTATGCGCAACGTCCCCATTGCAGTGACCATGCCTATGGGATTTGTGCGCTATCCCTTCAACAACTAATGAATCGCTAAAGGATGATGTTCGATGCGCATTAAAACGCTCTCTGTTTCTGAACTGAATCGATACGTTAAGCGCCTGATCAATGCGGACCCCATTCTGCACCGGGTTTCTGTGGCCGGTGAAATCACCGGATTTAAAGCGCATAGCAGCGGGCATTTTTATTTTACGCTGAAGGATGAGAACTCCCGTTTGCGCTGTGTGATGTTTCGGCAGCATGCCATGCATGTGGATCTAAAGCTTCAGGAAGGAATGAAAGTCAATGTAAATGGAGGGATCTCTGTTTTTGAACGAGACGGCCAGTACCAGCTTTACGCTGAACGCATTGAAGAAACCGGTCTCGGAGACTATTACATTGCCTTTCAGAAGCGCAAGGAAAAGCTGGAAAAGCAGGGTTTGTTTCTTGCGTCCCGTAAAAAGAAGCTTCCGGCTTATCCGGAAAAAATCGGGATCGTCACTTCTTCCACCGGTGCTGCGCTGCAGGATATACTGAACGTATTGAGAAGGCGATGGCCAATTGCCAAACTTTACCTTTTCCCAGCCCAGGTTCAGGGAGAAACAGCCCCTGCAACTCTGGTAAATGCCGTTAACCTGGCCCAGGGGTATGATTTGGATGTTCTGTTGCTGGGGCGTGGCGGCGGTGCCGTGGAAGAACTGTGGGCCTTTAATGATGAAGCGCTGGCTTATGCCATTGCCGGATCGACCATCCCTGTTATTTCAGGTATCGGGCATGAAACGGATGTCACCATTGCTGATTTTGTTGCCGATTACCGGGCGCATACCCCAACGGCTGCGGCGGAAGCAGCGGTTCCGGACATGGAAGAACAGCGTCAGAAGCTGGATAAGCATCTTCGTAATATGAAAAGAAGTTCGGAACAATTGCTTCAAAGCCGAAAAGCGGAATTAAAATCCATTCGTCAGCGAATGCCCTTTCGCTTTCCTGAACGAATGTTGGAAGGCGATCAGCGAATGCTTGAACAGTTTAAAAAGAGCATGGTTCGCTCCATAATGGAAGTGATGGGAAAGAAAAAACTATTGCTGACGGCAAAAGGCGAAAAGCTGGACCACCTGAGTCCATTATCGGTGATGAAACGGGGTTACGGTGTGGTGCAGGATAAGGATGGTCAACCCATAACCAGCGTAAAAGAATTGGAAATCAATGACTCCTTCAACATCAGAATGCAGGATGGAAGGCTGCTGGCACGTTTGTTGGAAATTGAGGAAGGTGGATTTGAGTCATGAAAAAAGGACAGTATGAAAAAGATTTTCAAAAGCTGGAAGAAATTGTCGAGAAACTGGAAAGTCAGCAGCTATCTCTGGAAGAATCCTTGGAGTTATTCCAACAGGGCATTGAGATGTACCGTAAATGCCACGAAAAGCTAAGTGATACGGAAAAAACGCTGACCACCATTATGGAAGAAAATGGACTGGTAACGGAAAAGGAGGAATAGTTTCCATGGAGTGGAAAAAGACTATGAATCATTACGTTGAGATGATTAACAGCGCTTTGGAAGGATCTATCGAAATTGGTGAAAAACCGAATGCAAAAGTAATGGAAGCCATGCAATACAGTCTTTTTGCAGGAGGTAAGCGGTTAAGACCGGTCCTGGCCCTGGCGGTGTGTGATCTGCTGGGTAAGCCGGTGGAGCGGGCGCTGCCTTATGCCTGTGCACTGGAAATGATTCATACATACTCCCTGATTCACGATGATTTGCCTGCCATGGACGATGATGACACGCGTCGGGGAAAGCCGACCAATCATAAAGTATATGGTGAGGGGATTGCCATTTTGGCCGGTGATGGTCTTTTAAATCTTGCCTTTGAAACCATGATTCATCATGCATTGACCTTGGATGAGTCCATGGACGGACTGAAGGCGATGCAAACTGTTGCCGACGCTTCCGGGGTTAATGGGATGATCGGCGGACAGACAGCGGATTTGCTGAATGAAGGAAAGAAAATGGATGAAGAGATGCTTGCCTACATTCATCGGCATAAAACAGGTGCCCTGATTACAGCTTCTGTTAAAGCCGGTGCTTATATGGCTGGCGTTGATGAGGTGGAAGCGACTCGATGGGAAAAAATCGGGTATGCCCTGGGTATGGCCTTTCAGATTCAGGACGACCTCCTGGATATTGAGGGGGACGCTGCAGAAATGGGTAAACCTGTCGGCAGCGATGAGCGAAATGAAAAAGCAACCTATCCGGCCCTTTACGGAATTGAAAAATCCAGGCAAAAGGTTGATGAATTAACAAAGGAAGTATTGGAAACACTGAAACCTTATGGCGAAAAAGCTGACTTTCTACGTTCTCTAACCGAAGCTTTAGTGAATCGACGATCGTAAGCAGGAGGGCTGCAGATGGATTTTTTTGATGGAATTGGCGAAAACAGACTATTATGGGTTACGTTGCTGGCCTGGTTTATTGCGCAGGCGTTAAAAGTGCTCGTTACATTAATTATTGATAAACGATTCAATGTTTTGCGTTTTGTGGGTTCCGGTGGAATGCCCAGCTCACATTCATCTTTTGTCATGAGTTTAGCAACGGGAATGGGAATGATCTATGGATGGGAGTCACCATTGTTTACGTTTGCACTTGTTTTCGCCTTCATTGTCATGTATGATGCGGCAGGTGTCCGCTATGCCGTGGGGAAACAGGCCATCATTTTGAATGAAATTATGAAAGACTATCAAAAGGATCGAAAAATGTCGGAAGCCCAGTTAAAAGAGCTGGTTGGCCATACGCCCATTGAGGTGTTTGCGGGTGCTGTGCTGGGCATCGTGGTCGCTTGGTGGATGATCTGACCCTTTGAGCTGCCACCTGATTGAGTTCTCACAGTAAATATGGTATACTGTTAATACAGAATGCAGTGGTGCAGTATTCTAGTCAGGATCACCGATATCTGAAGGCGGGCCTAAAAATCCGTCGAAGGGCACATCGATGAAGTTTCTGGTTTCGGCTTGTGACGCCCAGTTGTGGGTCGATTCTGGGAGTAAAGAAGATGGGGGCGATCCACAATGGCATGTGGGCGTTGACCCTCGCTTCGTGGAGGCTTCTTCGGCAATCGGGTCGGAGAGGTGGAAACCTGTGCAGGCGTCCTTTTTGAGGCAGCGTAGCGCACAGTGTAGCCTGCCTTGAGTGATGTGGGCAGATAAGTGGATCAGATTTTGGAAGCCAGGGCCCGGCTGAAAAAATTATTGCTACTTGAAACCCTCATTGCAAAAGAGGCTAAGGATTGGTGAACCTGTTGAGGAAATCTCCTAGACTGTTCAAAAAGAGATGAGTCAGGGATTACAGTGCGGACTAAGTGGCAATCCAGTTCTGCGTATGGTGACATAGCAGAGACTTTTTTAAAGGGAAACCGCTGTGCTGGCGACACGCAGTAGAAGTCTGGGAAAACTTACTGGACCTAAGCCGTAAAATTTACCTGATTTGTTACCACTGTAGCTTTAGCTGATAGCCCGCAAAGGCTATCAGCTTTTCTGGTTTGCATTAGATGAATGTTTGTTTATGGAGGAATAGAGAATTGACCAAGTGGAAAAGAATGACCAAAAACGGAAACGGACGTCCTGAACAAAATCATATTGAAGAGTTGTTTAAGAAATATAATTTGAAATGGGTGGCGATGGTTTCTTTTTGGACCTTTTTTTTAGCCGCAGGATTTCACTACCTATCAGAGCAGATTTTGATTCGCTCCGCCGTTGTTCCGGCTTTTATCATTCTTGTGATTATTGTTCTGTTGGGTGTTTTTTTTGATATGATTGGCATTGCTGTCGCGGTAGCTTCGGAAAAACCTTTTCACGCCATGGCGGCAGACAAGGTGCCGTCAGCCCGTAAAGCTATTTTGCTTTTAAAAAATGCAGGGATTGTTTCCAATATTTGCAATGATGTGGTGGGAGATATTTGTGGGATTGTCAGTGGTGTGGCAACGGCGACCATTTTACTGAAGCTTTCTCCTCAGCTGACTACCATGCAGCAGGTCATTACAACCTTAGCGCTGGGAGGCTTTGTAGCTTCCTTAACCGTTGGTGGAAAGGCCATTGGAAAGAATGTAGCTCTGGAAAAATCCCATCAGCTGGTTCATGCCGTATCAAAGATCATCACTATCACATAATGTTGAATAAATTACTCAGATGATGTAGAATTTTTAGCGGGAAAAACATATAATGATGGAAAACCATGAATAAAAACGCTTCGCATCTTGTTAGTTGGTCAGTTGGTCAGTTGGTTAGTTGGTTAGTTGGAAAGGAGAATCAAAGTCAAGACATTTTAAACTTGTCCACATGTAAATTGCGCATACCCTATAGGGCACTCGTGCTATTTCCTA
>SLLE01000169.1 GCA_007134225.1 Tindallia sp. | reverse complement strand
TGTTTCTACTTTCCACTTTCCAACTTTCCAATGTATCGATCAACGGTGCACCGCATCATTTTCTGAATCCAGGGAATGCTTTTTGATGCGTCCAGGGTAACAATTCGCTGAGGGTTTTCTTCTGCCAGCTGTCGATAGCTTTGATATATTTTTTCATAAAAGCTGCGGTGCTGCTGTTCCAGCCTGTCTTTTGGATCTCTACCGCTTTTTCGCCGAAAGCTTTCTTCCGGTGTCAGGTTAAACCAAAAGGTGATGTCCGGCAGCCGGTCCATCAAGGCTGGCTGATTAATCCGGAAGACTTCTTCCATGCCCAGCCCTCTTCCAACACCCTGATAGGCCAGGCTGGAGTCCAGAAACCGGTCGCAAAGCACGATTTCCTCTCGCTGCAACGCCGGCTGAATCACTTCCGCCACATGCTGTGCCCGGGCAGCGGCATACAGCAGTGCTTCCGTCCAGGGATGCATCTCTTCATGTTCCGGGTCCAGGATCAGGTTTCTAATTTTTTCTGATATTATAGTGCCTCCCGGCTCCCGTGTTAAGTGTACCTTATATCCCTGATGCTCCAGGTACTGTTTTAACTGCTGCATCTGGGTGGTCTTACCGGACCCATCCATGCCTTCCATCGTTATGAAAAGGCCTTTCTTCTGGTTTTCTCCTACTCCGTTTATATCTGTCATATTATGCACCCCTATGTTTTCTTAGCGTCCTTTGCGTTCTTTGCGTCCTTTGTGTTCTTTGCGTCCTTTGTGTTCTTTGCGGTCATTCTTTTATTAAAAGATGTTAACCACGAAGGACACGAAGGGGCGCGAAGAAGTTCTTAAAACCCTTCTTTTTTTTATTTAACTACCAAGATTTGTTTTTGCGCAAACTCCTGACGTCCTCGGAGCCATTTTACCAATGATTCCGTTATTTCTTCTCCCGGCATAACGGCGGGAATGCCGGGGGGATAGGGTGTAAGGCTTTCTCCACAAATTCTTCCAACGGCGTTTTCCAGTTCCACTTTTTCTTTTTCTGCCTGAAAGGATTCTTGAAGCGACATCCGCTGAATCGGCAACTCATCGTAATAGGAAACAGTTGCCTTTTTGTGTTTGACTGGTCGGTCAAACTTTGTTTTTCCAAAAGCGTTCATCGTTGATTTTATCGCATCGACCAGTCGGTCGAAATCTCTTTTTTCGTTACCGATGGAGGCGAGCGCCAAAACTCCCAGAGGATCCGCCAGTTCCATCATGACCCGGTGTTTTTCCGCCAGTATGGTATTCCATTCATACCCGGTGAGCCGGGTTCCATGCAGATTGATCCACAGCCTGGTGGGATCTGCCAAAAATGAAAAATCCGACAAGGCTGACGCCTCCACTCCCAGGGCAATTCCGGGGATTTCTTTGAGCGCAGTTTTCGTATCGTCTATGTGTTCCAGCAGTTCTTTCATCAAAGAGGCCCCATGACTCTCCAGCAAAGCGACGGTTGCATCCAGGGAAGCCATCAAGAGATAGCTGGGGCTGCTGCTTTGATGCATCCGGAGCATCCATCGAAGCTTTTCTCTATCCACCTTCGAACCCTGCACATGCAGCATGGATGCCTGGGTCAGCGCCGGTAGGGTCTTATGCGTACTTTGCACCACCAGGTCTGCTCCCGCTTTTAAGGCCGGTGTGGGAAGGCGATGATCCAGAATGAAATGACTTCCGTGGGCTTCATCTACCAGCAACGGTTTATTTTTTTCATGAAGGATATCCGCAATGGCTTTTATATTCGACGTAATGCCATAATAGTTAGGAGTTGTCAGTAAAACGCCTTTCGTCTCCGGCCATTGGTCCAGGGCTTCCTGCACGTTATCCTCATTAACACCCAGGATCATACCGGTTTCGGCTTCCACTTCCGGCATCAGATAACGGGGCGTCACTCCTCCTAAAAGACAACCATGAAAAACGGATTGATGGCTGTTACGCTGCACAATCAATTCGTCTCCGGGTTTGGTGGCAGCCATGATCATGCTATAGATGCCACAGGTGCTTCCATTTACCAAATAGAAGGTTTCATCCGCACCGAATAGATCTGCTGCGGTCTTTTGACTATCGCGGATCACGCCTTTTGGGTTATGTAAGGAATCCGTTCCGGGAATTTCCGTTGTATCCCAGTCAGGAAAGGAATCCGGTAAATAGGATTCTTGTAAGCGTTGATAGAGTCGCCCATTTTTATGCCCAGGCGTATGAAAGGAAACGGTGTCTTTCTTTTGGAGCTGTGTCAGCGCTTCTGTCAGTGGTCCTTTCATCAGGCATCACCTTTGCAGTTTTCCTTCGCCACTTTTTTCAGTTCCTTATACAGCCCTTCTCCCGGCTCCATCATAACTCGGTACATCCTGTTTCCATCCCGGTACTGTAGCAAATAAACAGTATCGCCCCGAATACGGCATGCCATGGAAAGGGTTTTTCTTGGTCGCTTCATGTTAGGCAGTTGATGCCTTATTTCTTCCATGGGACGAATCCATTGGATATTATTTCTCGGTAGCTCCAGCATGGTCTTATCCCGTCGACCCAGTCTCTTTTGAATCGTCAATTTCTTTCCGTCCCATTCATAGGTGTAGGATGCCAGCTTCCGATTCATCAGGCGTGACGTGTAAATGGCCAACGCCAGAATCAGGAAAAAGCCACCTACGCCCCCGTAAGAACCAGGCAGAAGATTGATTAAATGCACGGCTACATTGACGAAAATCACGATTCCGATGACAATGAGCGCCGTGTTCAGAAAGGATTTTTTTGGTTCTGAAACTGTGTGTTTAATCATAGCGATCCCTCCAATGATGGGTGTTTTGCCTCGAAAAAGCCCTTTACAGCTTATCGGTAAAGGGCTTTTTTTCTCTCTTCGTGACGCTTTTTTCGTCGCTCCCTCAGGGAAACCGGTTCTTTCGGTGTGGTTGACCGTTGGGTCGTTGGTGGCTTTTTTATTGGTATTTTTTGCTTTATCTGCTTCTTTAAAAGGCGCTGGAGAAAGCGATTTTGCATGACTAAAAATCCGGCAACCGGTATCAATAAAAGTACCATAAACGCAATGTTAATTGATCGTTCCACAACGCTTCACCCTTTCGCCACCGTTTCGACGCTTTTTTCCATTTTACCGGAAATTCACTGGATGAGCAAGAGAAACTCCCGGAACTGCTCCAGATTTTCCGCTTTTAGGGATTCTGGTTCTACCGGCCGCTGAATCAGGATCGTTTTCAAACGGAGATCCGCGGCAGCCTTGATCTTTTCCCTCACTCCACCAATGTCGCCGCTGTCTTTGGTAACAATTCCCGCAAGGTTGTACTCCGACAAGTGAAGCTTGTTCATGGCGTAGCTGAAAGGACCCTGCTGTGCAATAATCTGTTTGGGATTAAACCCCAACTGAAAACATTTGCTCAGCACTTCCGGAAAGGGCATGACTCGAACGACCATCCGATGGACCGGGACCCGTCGACAAAAAACATCCAGGTGATTGCTGCCGGTAGTCATCAGCCAGGCACCCGGCTGTGCAGCAAGTTCTTTGGCGGCTTCTTCATAGTTGGCTGCTGCGATACAACCGTCTTTTTCCTCTTCAGACAGGCCGGGACGATTCCATCGCAGGTAGGGGATTTTTGATGCTTTCGCCTGTCGATAAGCCATCCAGGTAATTTTACTGGCATATGGATGGGTGGCATCGATGATCCCTCTTATTTTTTTCTCTTCGATCAGTTGTTTCAAAGACGTTTTTTGAAGGGCTCCCACTTTCAATTCCGCGCCTGTTCCCTCCACGGTTTTTAACAGCAATTCTCCCCCATATTCCGTTACCGTGGTGGCGATATAGGGAATATCCCGCTCTGCCAATTCTGCCGCCAGCATTCTTCCTTCTGTCGTGCCGGATAAAATCAGCATCATAACTGGTACCCCCGAGCGGTGATCATCAAGTCATCCTCGGTGATTCGTGTAAAGGAATTGCCTATGATTACCGTCGTACTCATGTCCACCGCGGCCTCCTCTAATTGATCCAGCGTGGTGATAACGATGTTTTCCCCTTTATTGAGGGCTCTTGTGGCAATGCCCACCGGCGTTTCCGGTCCTCTGATTTTACGGACCAGCTCGATGGTTCGATACCACTGCTTCACCCTCTCGTTGCTCTTGGGATTATAGAGAACCAGAACGAAGTCTGCTTCCGTCGCTTTTTGAATCCGGTTTTCAATGGTTTCCCAGGGAATCAAATGATCGCTGAGGCTGATGGTGGCATAGTCCTGTATCAGCGGGGAACCCAGTTGGGAAGCAGCAGCATTTCCTGCCGTGACCCCAGGAAGTACCTGAAAGAGAATGCCGGGAAACTCTTTTTCCCGAAGCTCCAGCATTAGCCCGGCCATGCCGTACACGCCGGCATCACCACTGCTGATCAGTAACACTTTTTCTCCTCGGGCAGCACATTCCAGGGCATGACGGCATCGATCCTTCTCTTTTCGCATAAAGCTTCGGTCCATGGCCTGGCCATTTTTTAGCAAATGGCTCACTCTATCCACATAAGGTTTGTACCCCACAACCCGGTGGGATTTTGTCAAGGCTTCCCTCACTGCCACCGTCATATGCTCTTCCTTGCCAGGACCAATGCCGGCAACGGTGATAAGGCCGGCCTCCGGCGCCAGGCTTAGGGTTACGCCGTTTTGGGCATAACGGAGCTCCGGTAAAACCCGACCTCCTTTCGATCCCAGGTAGGCGGCGGGAGCGCTGACACTGGTGACATCCATGTTTTCTTTTACCCAGTCGGAAGCCGGGAATAAATGCTGTACCTTCTGAATCGTCTCAGCGGAAAAACTCTGCAGCGGTACCTGCCAACTTCCAGCCAGCTTTTGAAGGGCAGGCTCTTCTCTCTTTGCCTCGATGGTGTTGATATTTTTCAGGGATTCCGGCGCTATTCCCTGCTGTTTTAAAAAATGGCGAAGGCTTTCTTCCACCCCATCAAAGGGCTGTCCTTTTCGGCATCCAATGCCCAAAGACCAGCGCTTTGGGATGAGTTGCATCCACTGACCCGCTTCCGGAAAATCCGGTTCACCGGCCCCAATCCAGAGACCACCGGGCCCTTTCAGAAATGCTTCCGGCTCCTCCACCTGTATGTATCCGGTCGGCAATAGCAGGGCCAGCGGTTCTGCCAGAAAAACCGGCACCGTTTCTTCTGCCTTCAGGAGTTTTGCCGTCCAATGCTTGGCAACGTTCCAGTCCGTTATCGGTGCCTGCAAGGATTTGGCCAGCTCATCCACCGCCGTCATGCCTCTGGAATCCGTTGCTGTGGTAATCACCGGTTTTGCTCCTGTTGCTTCGGCAATGTCCAGAGCCAATTGATTGGCGTTTCCGGCATGGCCGGATAAAAGGCTGATGACATGATGGCCCTGTTCATCCATCACCAGCACTGCCGGGTCTTTTCCTTTATGCTGAAGGTGGTCCTTCACATAACGAAGAGCAATGCCTGTCGCTGATAGGAACAGAAGGCCGGAAAAGGATTGATAGATCCTTTCCATTTGATCCCTCAGACTCCTTTGGTCTTCCGCTTCTTTGGGAGAAAAAGAGTGGATTCGGGGATCCTGTCCTTTTTCTAACATCTGAAGCGTTTCAGGTACGAAAAGTTCCGCATACGGAAAGGCTTCCAGCAGGGTCTTACCTCGTTGCATTCCCTGATCCGTAAAGGTGATGACGGCTAACTTCATGATTTCCCTCCCTCCCGGTATTCGTGGGTAAATTCGGCATCATACAACAGCGAATCATCCCCTTCTGCCTGAAGGAAATCACCAATATAAATGAGGGCTGTTTTTCGGATTCCGGCTTTTTCCATCATTTCTGGCAGCTTTACCAACATGCCCCGAAGAATTCGCTGATCCGGCCAGCCCACCCGATAGGCAATAGCCGCCGGCGTCTCTGGAGAATAGGCTGTCAGGCAGTCCTGGACCACCCGATTGACCTGCCCGGCAGAAAGAAACAGCACTAAACTGGCTTGATGGGACGCCAGGGAAGCAAGGTTCTCTTTTTCCGGCACCGGGGTCTTTCCGGCCACTCGGGAGATGATCACTGTCTGGCTTTTTCCCGGAAGGGTCAGTTCTTTTTTCATGGCAGCCGCACCGGCTAAAAAGGAACTGATGCCTGGGATCACTTCATAAGCCACCTTTTCGCCTTCCAGCTTCCGAATTTGCTCGGCAATGGCACCGTAGAGAGAAGGGTCCCCTGTATGCAATCGAAGTACTTCTTTTCCTTCTTTTACCCGGCTGATCATAAAATCCGTCATTTCCTCCAGATCCATGGATGCACTGCTGGCTACTTCTGCAGTCTCCGGGCAGTGGGCAAAAACCTGGGGATTCACCAATGAACCGGCATAGAGAATGACCTGGGCCTTCTTTATTTTTTCATGGGCTTTTACCGTCAGCAGTTCCGGATCTCCGGGGCCTGCACCGATAAAGATCACTCTACTCATTTTTTGACTCCTTTCGCTTCAGCAACGCAACAGACATGTAAGGCAGGTCCGGGTTTCTAAGGCATTCAATATCCTGATGCAGCGCCTCTTCCCGGCTTCCCAGTTGTGATGCCAGGACAAAGTCAACCGTCACCCCTCTTTCTTTCAGCCACTGGTACAATACTTCCCTGCAGGCAGAAACTTTGAGAAGGGCCATGTTGTCCGTCATGCCGTCCAGCTGTTTGATCAGTTCTTCTTTACTGTCGGTGCCGGGCCAGATCAGCAGTTTTTCATCTTCTTCTGCCAAAGGGGCGTTAAGCTTAGCAGCGGCAGCACTGACGGCCGTGATTCCCGGAATGGTTTTAACCGAATATCCGGAGGCTTTCAGGTCTTTCATCACGTAACTGTAGGTGCTGTAGAGCAATGCATCTCCAATGGCGATCATGACGGCATCCTTTCCCGTGTCGAGTACCTGAGAAATCTGGCGGCTCTGATGGAGGCGCTGGAGCCGACGCTCCTCCGGATCCGACGTCATGCGGGAAAGCAGAGGGATAAGCCGGGTCTGTGGATTTACCCATTCCTGCACCACCTGAAGCGCTGCACTTTTGGAGCCGGAACGCGTAACGGGGTAAAACAGGACTTTCGTGTTTTGGATGGCATGAACGGCTTTAAGGGTCAGTAACTCCGGATCTCCGGGGCCGACGCCGATACCGGTTAAGGTTCCTTTCATTCGGATTCTTCCTTTCGGTTCTTTCAGTTGGGTTGTATCGAGCTCTCATCAGGGAAGCTCCGCCCCAAAAATCGTTACCGGGTTCTCCGCCTGGGCCATGGTGTAGCCGGATCGTTGGATGTAACGGGTAATGCCGGTTTGCAGGATCGTAACGTTATCATAGGGTGCCTGCTGCAACAGCTTGGTTGCCAAAGAGATAGTTTCCAGGGTTACGGCGGTGATCACGATACGGCTCTTTGGTTTCATTTTCCGAGGCAGCTGCTTCAGAATTTCTTCCAGGGAACCGCCGGCGCCGCCTATGAAACCCCGGTCCATTTCCGGCAATTGTTCCAAAAGGGTTTCCCCTCTTCCTTCCAGAACCGAAACGTTGGAAAGACCAAATTGCTTCAGATTTTCCTTTGTCAGGGCGACGGCCTCCGGCTTCTGTTCCAGCGCATAAACCTGTCCAGGCGAAGTCATCCGGGCCATTTCCACGGTTACGGAGCCGCTTCCGCAGCCCATATCCAGCAGGGTCATGCCCGGGTTGATTTGCAGCATGGCCAGTACCAGCCACCGGATTTCCTGTTTCGTCATGGGAATTTTTCCCCGCTGAAAGCAGTTATCTGTCAGGCCGGGAGAGAGAGGATAAAGCATTTTTTCGCTGTTGCAATTGGGCTCGAGTTTCCGGGTCAAGGCTGATCACCACCACATTCATTTGATAGGGCGCCTGCTGCCGGATTTCCTGTGGCGATCCGACCATCAGGCGCTGATTTTTATAGGAAAGATTTTCACCGACCGCCATGACGGCATCGGAATGGCCGGCTTCCAGTAATTCTTTTGCCAGCACCTCCGGTCCGCTGCCGGAGTCGGTAAGAAGATTGATAAAAGAATGGTGCCAAAGAACATCCATCCACTGGGTGCGGCGCCCATGCAAGCTAATGACGGGCCCGTGAGTCCAGGGGAGCTGCAGATGGCTTAGAAACAGCTGGACGGAGCTGATCCCAGGCACCAGAATGAGGGCATTTGAATCAAAGTGCTGATGCAGCATCGGTACCAGGCTGTGGCATCCCGGATCTCCCGAGAGTAAAATGCCTGCCTGTATTTCCGGTTGCTGCCGAAGGGTATCCTGAAGCTGAAGACACCAGGTTTTCAGATCGCTTTTCAGCGGAAATTTTTTCACCTCTGGCGGTGCAAAGGGTTCTCCGGCTTCAATGAGGCGGGAGCCTCCCGCCAGGAGATCGCACTGCTTAAGGGCTTTCATTGCCGCCGGCAGGAGGTAGTCCGGATGGCCGGGTCCCATGCCGATGACATGGATTGGCTTCATGATGTCATCACCTCCAGGATTGCTTTTGCCTGGGTGCACATCCCCAGGATTCCTTCTTCGTAGGAGAAAAGAACCGTACCGACTTGGACCGCTTCGCCGGTTCTTTCTTTGGCTTTCATTGTAATCATGTGGCTTAATCCGTCGAAAAAGTCCGGTGGTCCCTGTTGCCGAATGATGCTGGCTGCTTCTTCAACGGCGTTGGCATTTACCACGGTTCGGAGCAGTGAGTAGGGAGCGTTGCATTTTACCAGGGCTGCTGTCAGTATTTCCAGCCTTCCGTCTGCCACTTTGCTGTGCAGATGAAAAATACCGCCGGCTATTTTTACCATTTTGGCCACATGGCCCACCAACAGCATTGTTTCTGCCCCATGTTCCTCTGCCTGTTTCAGCAAAGTGTCCGGGAAGTTGCCAAATTTCAGCATTTTTCCCTCCGGTAAGCGGAGCTGCTCCCGGGCAACGTCCCGGCCATGATTGCCAGGGACGCCAATCCAGTTACGGTTTCCCTCTGCCGCCATGACACTGCATTCCATTTCCAGGGTTTTAATCCAGGCGCTACTAGACATAGGCTCCACAATGCCGGTGGTGCCAATAATGGAAAGTCCTCCTTCGATCCCCAGACGGGGGTTGAAGGTCTTCTCTGCCAATTTTTCTCCGCCGGGAATGGAAAAGGTTACGTCGACGCCTTTTCCCTCTCCAATAACCGAACGGACAGCTTCTGTGATCATCTGCCGGGGAACCGGGTTGATGGCCGGCTGGCCCACGGTTACCGGCAGTCCTTTTTGGGTAACGGTACCAATGCCTTCACCGGCGTGAAGCCTGATATCCGTATCCGATCGCCAATTAACCGTGGCTTTCACCCGGGCTTTGTTGGTGATATCCGGGTCATCACCAGCATCTTTGATGACATGGCAGGAAGCTGCCTCCGGCTTAACCTCTGGCTCCAGAATCTGAAAACTCTTTTCTTCTCCCTGCAGTGTCAGCGAGGCCATATTGACCGGTTTTTGGCTGACCAACATGATCGTCGCCGCCTTTGCCGTGACTGTGGCACAGGCTCCGGTGGTAAAGCCTTTTTTCAGTTTTTGCGCTGCCAAGGAATCACGACCTTTCTGTAAGGGTTAGTGGTTAGGGATTAGCCTGCACCCCATGGGTGCTGGTCAGGAAAGGATGAAAAAACAGCGGAGAGATCTTATTCACCCTCTCCCAGCCTCTCCCATCGAGGGAGAGGGGCTTTCCACTTTCCACACCCTATAGGGTGCAGGCTTTCCACTTTCCAACCTTCCAACTGCTCCATCACATTCTCTTCAACAACGCATTCACAATGGCTGCCGCCACGGTGCTGCCGCCTTTACGGCCCTGAACGGAAATGCTGGGTACGGCATAGTTCAGCAAGGCTTCCTTGGATTCCGCTGCGCCGACAAAACCGACGGGTGCTCCGACAATGAGGGCCGGATCTGCTTTTCCTTCGTCCATTAACTGACACAGCCGAAAAAGCGCCGTAGGGGCATTGCCAAAGACAAAAATCGACGTTTCGGAGTCTGCTGCTGCCTTTTCAACAGCGACAGCAGAGCGGGTCCGTCCCTGTTCCTTGGCGAGGGCCGCCACTTCCGGGTCATCCACCAGGCAGTAGGCCTCCATCCCCAGCTCTTTCAGCTTTCGTTTATTGATACCGGACAGAACCATCCGGGTATCCGCATAGATTCTTTTGCCGGGCTCAAAAACTTCCTCCGGTTTTGACAAGGCTTCCAGCTTAAAATGCAGGCCGTCGGCATAGGTGAAATCGGCGGTGGTATGAATGACCCGCACAATAATATCTTCCATTTCCGGATGAGCGATAGGTTTTTTCATTTCTGATCGAATGATTTGAAAGCTCTTTTTTTCAATGTTTTCAGGATTCCATTCTATTTCCATTTTTATTCCTCCCTCCGGATGCCGCCGGCAATCATTTGCTGATGCCGGGGTGTTTGATATTCACTGCTGCAGGCTAATCCTTGCCAGTGATGCTGGAATTTTTCTCTGTCCATTTCCTTTGAACGATAGAGAACCCCGATGGTGCTGCCGCTATGGGCCACGTTAATGCCCATTGCTCCGCATCGAAGGGCTACTTCCCTTATTACTTCCAGCCCCGCCTGGGGATAAAAAACTTCATTTCCCTGAGCACTGATCCAGGCAGCCTCTGCCAAAAAGGAGGCTTCTTTCTCTTTCAACCCTTTCCTGAAAAGGTTCAAAGCCTTATCCATTTCTGTTGCATAGGCTTTTCGTTTTTCATCGTGACCGGCTTTCCGGGATGTTTCCGTCACAATTCCTTTTTTCCCTTCCAATACCACCAATTCCAATTCAGGAGGCGCTTCCTCAAAGGTCAGGCTCACTTCCCCTGTGAGGGGATCCACCAGGCTGAGGCTGGGAAAAAGAATGCTGTCCGTTGGTTCCAGCTGTGCGCAGAGGGTTGTTAGTTCCTGGGCAGAGAGTTCTTTTCCAAACCAGCGAGTCACCGCATCCCCCACCGCTGCCAGGTCTGCCGTGGAGCTGGCCATGCCTTTGGCCAGGGGCAGCGGCGATTCCAGGCTTAATCGGAAGGACTTTTGCTCCTCCAGAGGTATGGCTGCTTTTTCCATCACAAGCTGCATCATTTGCCAAGCCCGGGGTCTGTGCTGTCGCAGCCACAGATGTCCGTCGGTAGGTTGATCGGCTTCTTCCAGGGTTACCCGGCTGAAGCTGTCGATGGCATAGGAAATCAATTTTTCGCCACCCATCATCCACCCCTGCAGCCATTCGCCACAGGAGCCGGGACAGGCGGAAACGATTCGTCTCATGAGTCTTCCTCTCTTCCGGGAATTTTTTTCAGCCACTCCATGGCATACGCTGGGTTGGATTCAAAAAAGACATGAGGAAAAGCCCCAAAAGCATTGTGCTTTGTCAGGCCGCATTTCCATGACAAAGGTTCTGACGTATCAAAAGGATCCTGGATTTTGGTGACGGAGATGACAGGCGGGCAATCCGTGTCCACTACTCCCCGGTGAAATTCATGGCCGGAGATCTGCAGTGCTTCTCTAAAAAACCCATTTTCCGGACTGGTCCGAATCCGTCCATAGCCAAATCGTTGAAGGCGGTCCGTCATTCGGGCTTTTCCCGGAAAAACTCCTGCCATTTCCCAGGTCTTACCGTCAAAGTCTGTCAGGGTTTCGCAAAGATACTGGAAGCCGCCGCATTCGGCATATACCGGCAATCCCTGCTGCACCTTGTCCTTTATGTCTTTTCTAAAGGAAGTATTCGCCTCCAGTTCCTTCCCGAAGATTTCCGGAAAACCGCCTCCCAGGTAGAGGGCATCCAGGGAATCCGGCAAGCCTCTGTCTTTCACGGGGCTTACTTCAACAATCTGAAACCCCTGCCTTTCCAGCCAGTCCAGGTTGGCCGGGTAATAAAAGTGAAACGCCTCATCTCTGGCAATACCTACGGTGAACCGAGGGTCCGAGTGGTCTTTTTCCATTTTGGTCAAGGGCTCCGGAAGTGTCGCTGCCTGTTCCAGCAAACCATCGATATCGATGGTTTGTTCCGCGGCTTCCGAGGCTCTTTGGAGAGTTTCCTTCAGGGCATCCACTTCCGTTGCCGGAATCAGTCCCAGGTGACGACTTTGGAGGTGCAGGCGCTGGTCCTTGGCCATCCACCCCAAACAGGGAATGCCGGTGTCTCGTTCAACAGCGCTTCGAATCAGGTTGTAGTGTTTTTCGCCGGAAATCCGGTTAACGATAACGCCTCCAATCGTCAGTTCCGGATCGTACGCCTGGTATCCTTTCACCATGGCCGCTGCACTGGTGGACATGCCTGCTCCGTCAATGATTAAGATCACCGGCAGCTTCAGCAATCGGGCAATCCAGGCGGTGCTTCCGTTTTCCTTGCGGCTTCCCAGGCCATCGTACAGGCCCATGACGCCTTCCACTACCAGGACCTGATCTTTTCGAAGGAGGTGTTCCAGCTGTTTTTTGACGCCTTCTTCCCCCATGAGGCAGCTATCCAGGTTATAGGAGGGTGTTCCGGTAACGGCGCGATGAAACTGAGGGTCAATGAAGTCCGGCCCCACTTTACAGGGCTGCACATCATGACCTCTCTCTTTCAGGGCTTTTAACAATGCAAGGGTGATGGTTGTTTTGCCGACGCCGCTGTGGGTTCCGGCCAGCACAAATCCTTGGGCCATTAGGGTTCCTCCTGTTACACCTTTTTGATTTGATCCAGGATGATGTCCGCCATTCTTGGATCCTGTCCGATGACTTCTGATGTTTTAAAGGTGACTTCCGGGTATTTTCTATTCATTTCTTCCAGGGCTTCCGGCAGGTCATGCTGCATATGGTGCCCGGCAAACAGGAAAAATGGGGCAACCACAATATCCGTGGCACCTTCTTCAATCAGTTTTTCTACGGTTTCCTCCAGTTCAGGTTTGGCAAACTGCAGAAAGGCATAGCCGGCTATTTCAAATTCATCTTTCGCTCTTTTTTTTACCTGCTCTGCCAGTTGTTTAACGGTTTCACTGGTTTCCGGCACCCGACTTCCGTGGGCCAGAATGACTAATGCCTTTTTCATTAAATAACAGCTCCTTTTCTTTTGAGGAGAGGGGATCTTCTTCGCGCTCCTTCGTGGTTAACATCTTTCAATCTTTTGAACTTGTTTTCCCTTTCCACTTTCTACTTTCCACTTTCTACTTTCCACTTTCTACTTTTCCAACTTTCCAACTTTCCATCTTATGAAAAAAACATGCCGCCAGAAAAGACGCCATGTGCTCGTATATCACTCACCGCATGGGCCCTTCCCTCCGAAGGGTTTGGTGCAACTTTTTCAGGCTGGTCTCCTGGCTTGTGCTTCCTTTTACTCACGGCTCCTTCCCAAAGGTTCCCTTCGGTGGTCTTTGCCGTTTTCATCCACACTTACAGTAGCGGGGGCTGCAGGGGATTTTAACCCCTTTCCCAATTGTGTTTACCCGATGACTACCACCGCTAAGACTCCCTCTTCTACAAGAGGGAGATAAACGGTGGTACGTCCTAGGATAACGGTTTCTAATCTTCAGACGGAGTTAAAGCTCCACCTGAAGCTAAGAATCCTGTTTACAAACACCTGAAAAACATTTAATTGACGACCTTCATTATATCAGAAGCAATCTTCCACCACAAGAAAAAGTCCTGATGATTCACCCCTCTCTTGTGGTATAAGGAAAAGGAGGAGCTGGAAAAGCAATGAAAGGAGTTCTGTTTTGAATATACCACGCATGATCGTCCAATTTGGCATACCAGGTGTCACGGTTTTTTTTCTCTTTTTCGAGCTGATTGTCCCGCTGATTCTCAAGCACCGCCCTCGGGGGCAAATGCGTCGTCAGGCTGCAAAGCTTTTCGTGTTTTTGATGACGATCATGCTGGCCGCCACATATCCGGAGGTGATCCATGAGCCGCTCACCTACCAAATCCGGGGCGTTTTTGGTGAGGGCATGTTTTTTCAGGTGGATCTGATGAATTTTCCGCTGCTGATCCTGGCCGGCATTCTGTGGTTGCTGGTGGGATATTTCAGCCGTGAAGACATTCATTATCTTTTTTATACGGTGGTTTACCTGTCCACCATCGGTACGTTGATGGCCGGTGATCTTTTAAGCTTTTTCCTTTTTTTCGAAATCATGACATTTACCTCTTATGCGCTGATGGTGTACCACCGGGGTGAGGAACAACTGGAGGCCGGCGCTGTTTACATCTACATGGGTATTATCGGTGGCCTGCTGGTGCTGGCCGGACTTTTATTATTGGTAACTTACACCGGGAGCCTGCAATGGACACACCTGGCCGAAACCATCAGCGACATGGGTTTTGTCAAATACCTGATTGCCGGGTTTTTACTGGCTGGTTTTGGCGTGAAAGCCGCCGTTATGCCCTTTCATTTCTGGATGGCACCGGTGTACGAAAAAGCTCCGTATGCCGTTGTGGCCCTCTCCTCCGGTCTGCTGATAAAAGTGGGGGCTTTTGGCATGATGAAAGTGCTGTTCATTACTTTTTCTGCTGCTCCCGCTGCCGGAGGTCCTTCCGCCGGTCTTCTTTCCTGCCTCGTCTCTCAGCGAATGGGCATGGGACTCATCTGGCTTGGTCTTATTTCCATGTCCTTTGGCGCCCTGGCTGCTCTGATGCAAAGTCAGCTGAAACGACTGCTGGCCTACAGCAGCATCAGCCAAATGGGGTATATCGTGACCGGGATTGGCGTTGCCTCTTACATGAGCTATGAAGGAGCCCTTGGCTTCACCGGAAGTCTCTACCACATGTTGAACCACGCTTTTTTCAAAACGTTATGGATCCTGGTAGCTGCAACCGTATATTTTTCCACCAAAGAAACCAATATGTACCGACTGGGAAGCCTGTCCCGTAAAATGCCGCTGACCTTCTTCTTTGCGCTGGTGGCTATTTTGGGCATCACCGGCATGCCTGGCTTAAACGGTTATGCAAGCAAGACCGTTTTGCATCATGGATTGGTTCAGGCGGCAGAGCAGGGTCATGTTTCATTGCAATATGCCGAATTCATTTTTAAAGCCGCCAGCGTTGGCACCGTCACCTATGCTTTCAAATTTATTTATCATGTCTTTCTGAAATCTTTTTCCACTTCCCTAATCGAAAAACCCAAATATCCTGGATTTATGAATGCCTCTATGGCCATTTTGGCAGGACTGATTCTTTTTATTGGGCTTTTCCCAGGGCTAATGCTTGATTACTTGTTGGTCCCGGCAGCTTTATCCTTCCATTTTGATGCGCAGCTGATAGACACAAAAATAGCCGGCATGCATTTTTGGCAGTGGAAGGATTTGAGCGGTTCCTTCCTGGTCTACGCAGCCGGCATATTGCTATTGGTCTCCGGACTCAAGCTTCATCTTTTTCGATTGAAACCACCCCGATGGGTCAGTGCGGAGAAGTTTCTTTATCATCCCATCATACATTTTTGTGATCGTTTTTCCCGGTTTTGTGTGCGCAAGTACGAAACACCCATTATTTTTGGCGATGCGCTGATTTACGCCATCGTCCTGGTCTTTATTATGCTGATGCTGATTCTTAACTCAGTTGCTGGTTGATCAGTTTAATCAGTTCCATTTTATTATTGATTTGCAACTTCTGATAAATATTTCGGGAATGGAACTTAATGGTATTTTCGCTGACGACCAGTTTTTCCGAAATACCCTTATAGGTATATCCCTGTACTAAAAGATCGATGATTTCGCCTTCCCGATCCGTTAGCTGATAGGTGTTTTTAAAGGTTTTCAGCGGATCCATGGTTTCATCTGCTTCAATCTCTTTTGCCAGTTTCATCACGAAAGCATGGTCTTCAAAGAAGCGGTTCAGCTGGCTGTTCAGCACAGGCATTAATGCAATTACAATAAAAACCACTGCCAGTGCAATCAACGCTGCCTCATGTGGTTGACGGACGGCATCCATCATAGCGCTCCCTGCAAAACCTCCCAATAAAATTCCCAGCACGTTCATGGATAATCCAATTCCCATGACCTTTGCTGCCTCTTTGGTGCTGTCCAAAAAATCACCGATTAGGCTCCACCAAAAAAGATCGAAAACCCCAAAAGCTCCCAGCATTAAGGTGTTTATCAGCAAGTATGCAGTTGCATCTGTATTCAAAACCATAAAAAGAAGATAGCTTATTCCCATCATAGCCAGGGCTATATAGAGAACATAGGCCCGGTTAAAGTCACTGGGAAGGCTCCTTAGAATTAGCAGCGCCAAAATATAGGGAACGGCCCAGTAGTAGGTGGCCAGCAACCCCAGGTGCGCAAAGGCCGGACGAACCGCCTGATACATGATCCCGGAGTTAATGGTAATAATAACAATGAAGAGGCAGAGAAAAACAAAAGGCTTGAACATGGTATTTTTGACAGCCGGATTCTCCAATATCTCAGACTCCGTCTGGAGGACATCCACTTCCGTTTCCAGCCGATAGGTGAAGGGTATCGCTGCCAGCAGTATCAGAGAAGAAAGTCCAAAGCCCAGAAATGCGGAGACATGATTGGTGATCACGTTGACGATAATCATCAGAATGTTTGCATAAATCAGCACATCTGCCGCTGTTTGCAGTCGTCTTTCCCGGGGAGTGGACCATTTATAAAAATAGCCCCAGGAGGCAATGAATAAACCGGCATAATAGGCCATGGCAATGGCAGACAGGTACCACAGCATAGAAAAGGGCATCAAAAAGATCAGGCTTCCGGCAAAGCAGACAAGCACTCCCGCCAACATAACCATTTTGGCGGAACTGGTTCGTTTAATCAGAAACCCACAGCTAAAAAGCCCGGCAAAGTGAACCGCAATGACCATCAGTCCAATCAGACCGCCATCTGCTTCCGAGGCACTGATTAAGTGATTTAACACTTCTCCTTCAAACAAAAACGATAGCAGCCAGCCTGCAAACAGAGAAATGCTGGCAATGGAAAATTTTTGCTGTTGCGTCACAAGACGTCCCTCCCAGCAAGCCATTTATTGTTCATATTACATCATAAGGCAAATGGCCCAAACTTTCCATTGTTTTTTTGTTATTTTCTTTCTATCAGAAAAGATTCCTGCTCCTGCAGCCGATTTTCAGCATTTTTCATTCCCATTATAAAAAGCGCCGGCTTTACCCATATTGATCGGCAATAACGGTGGTAATCGCTGATGGTTTCACGCTGTTTCAGCTTTATTTCTTCAATGCGACGATCCAGTTCATTCATTTTTCTATCCATTGAATCCGATTCGCTTTTTTCTTCTTCCTGCAAATTCTGATATTGCTGGCGGAAACGACGATAGTTCTCAATGGATCGACGTTGCTCTGCCGCCAGACTAATCAGGTTCATCATTCGATTATAAACCATCAGCATCCAGGCAGCACCCAGTACAATAAGCACCAGGAGGGTTCCAATCATTAATTGATCCATTGCCCTCACCTTCTTTCTATATTTCTTTTCTCCATCCACTTCATTCCTTATTCACTTTATTATAGAAGGTTTCTTTTATTTTCAACACACACAAAAGGGGTAGTTTTGAATAAATGACCCCTACCCAAAATGGGTAGGGGTCTAAAAATCATGCTAATTTGAAAAGTTTCAAAAACGATTAGAAGCATTTTTCTTTTTTATCAGAAAGAAAAAGATTCCAATGAACCTC
>SLLE01000059.1 GCA_007134225.1 Tindallia sp. | reverse complement strand
CGGGTGGCCAGTTCAATTACCGGAACACCGGTTACTTTGCTAATGTAAGGCACTGTTCGGCTGGAGCGGGGATTCACTTCAATCAGATAGAGTTTTTCCTGATATTCGATAAACTGGATGCTGACCATTCCTGAAGTTTGAAGCTCTTTTGCTACTTTATGAGTAACCTCCAGCAATTCCGCCTTTCTTTCTTTGGTCAAATGCTCTGCTGGATAAAGCGAAGTGCTGTCCCCGGAATGGACTCCCGCCCGGTCTAGATGCTCCATAATGCCAGGGATCAGAATATCCTCGCCATCATAAATAGCATCCACCTCTATTTCACGACCCATCAGGTAACAGTCAATAAGCACAGGATTCTTATGATCCGCCTCAAACGCATCCTTCAGATATTTTTCCAGTTCCATTTCATCTCTTGTAATCTCCATTCCTCTTCCTCCAAGGACATAGGATGGACGAACCAACACTGGGTAACCTAACTCTTCTGCTGAATTCAAACCTTCTTCCAAGGACCAGACCGCTTTTCCTTTTGGTCGGCTGATGTTTAGTCGCTCCATTAACGCTTCAAATTTTTCTCGGTCTTCCGCTACATCAATTTGCTCTGGCTGGGTCCCCAGAATCGGGATCTTCATTTCCCGGAAAAATTCGGCCAATTTGATGGCTGTCTGTCCCCCAAACTGAAGAATCACCCCCTCTGGTCTTTCTTTTTCGACAATATTCAAAACATCTTCTTCTGTCAGTGGTTCAAAATATAACTTGTCGGAAATATCAAAGTCGGTACTGACCGTCTCCGGATTGTTATTCACCATAATGGTTTCCAGCCCCGCTTTTTTCAGCGCCAAAATGCTATGAACAGAACAATAGTCAAATTCGATTCCCTGCCCAATTCGAATCGGTCCAGAACCGATTACCATGATCTTTCTCCGGTCTGTCACCTCTACTTCATCCACCCGGTCATAGGTTGAATAGTAATACGGGGATAGCGCTTCAAATTCACCACCGCAGGTATCCACCATTTTGTAAACGGGATGAATATCCCACTCATTTCTGAGTGAATAAAGATCCTGAGGACTGCATCCTAATAAATCTGCCATTCCTTTATCCGAAAAACCCTTTTGTTTATATTTTCTAAGGGTTTCGACTGTCAAATCACTAACCTGCTGCTCTCTGAGTGCTTCTTCTAATGCTACGATTCCCTGGATCTTTTGGATAAAGAAGGGATCGATTCCTGTAATCTGAGAGACTTTTTCAACCCGATAGTTCCGCCGCAACATTTCTGCCAAATCAAAAATTCGCTCATCATCCGGAACCTGGATTTGTTCCTTTAATTCCTGAAGGCTTTTTTTCAAAGAATCCGGATGATAAAGGCTGTATTGACCGATTTCCAGAGATCTGATTCCTTTTAAAAACGCTGCCTCAAAGTTGTTGCCGAGCGCCATCACTTCACCGGTAGCCATCATTTTGGTTCCCAGAGAACGTTTGGCGTTACGAAATTTATCAAATGGCCATTTAGGAATTTTTATGACGACATAGTCCAATGTCGGTTCGAAGCAGGCGTAGGTTTTTCCTGTCACTGCATTTTTTATTTCATCCAATCCATAACCAAGCGCGATCTTCGCACCTACTTTAGCAATGGGATAACCAGTTGCTTTGGAAGCAAGAGCCGAGGAACGGCTAACCCGTGGATTAATCTCGATCACCGCATATTCGAAGCTTTTCGGATGCATGGCAAACTGAACATTACAGCCACCTTCAATCCTCACCGCATTAATAATGTCAATAGCAGCCGTCCGAAGCATTTGATGCTCCTTATCACTGAGAGTTTGCACCGGCGCAATGACAATGCTGTCTCCAGTATGAACACCGACAGGGTCAATGTTTTCCATGTTGCACACAGTGATACAGGTGCCGTTAGTATCTCTCATCACTTCGTATTCAATTTCTTTCCATCCTAAAACAGATTTTTCCAGCAATACCTGACCCACCCTGCTCAGATGAAGGCCTCTTGCCAAAATTTCTCCCAGTTCCTGCTCGCTGTATGCCATTCCACCACCTGTGCCACCTAACGTATAGGCCGGACGTACAATGACCGGATAACCCACCTCCTGGGCAAAGGTAATTCCTTCTTCCAGGTTTGTTACAATAATACTTTCAATGACCGGCTGATCAATTCGCTCCATCATCGCTTTGAATCTTTCCCGATCTTCTCCTTCTTTTATGGATTCAATGGATGTTCCAATTACCTGCACTCCATGTTTTTCCAGAATTCCGCTGTCATGCAGTTCCACCGCCAGATTAAGAGCCGTTTGGCCTCCCATGCCTGCCATCAGGCTGTCCGGCTTTTCTTTTTCAATGACTTTCTCCACAAATTCAATTGTTAGTGGCTCCAGGTATATTTTATCAGCAAAAGCTTTATCCGTCATAATCGTTGCCGGATTGCTGTTAATCAGTACCACTTCAACTCCTTCTTCTTTTAGCGCTTGACATGCCTGTGTACCGGAGTAGTCAAATTCTGCTGCCTGTCCAATGATAATGGGTCCGGAACCAATCACCAGCACTTTTTTTATGGTTGGATTTTTAGGCATTTTGATTTCCTCCTTTCATCGCACTCATAAATTCATCAAACAGATATTTTGTTTCTCTTGGTCCAGGACTAGCTTCCGGGTGAAATTGAACGCTGAAAACCGGTAATCTTCGATGACGCAGACCTTCCACTGATTGATCATTGAGATTGATATGGGTTATTTCAAGTTCTTCCGGTACCTGACTGACCATGTATCCATGATTTTGCGAAGTAATATACACCTTGCCTTGTTGCAAATCTTTAACAGGATGATTACATCCACGATGACCAAATTTCATTTTTTCACTTCGTCCTCCCAATGCCAGGTTTAGCAATTGATGACCGAGGCAAATACCAAAGATTGGTTTTTCTTCCACCAGTTTTTTAATATTTTCTGCTATCTCCGAGAAATCTCCAGGATCACCTGGACCATTTGACAAAAGGACTCCATCCGGGTTCGCTGACAGGATTTCTTCTGCAGAAGTCCTTGCCGGAAACACGGTGATTCGACAGCCTCGCCATTGCAGAGATCGGAGGATGTTTTCTTTAATGCCGCAATCCAATACTGCCACATGAGTCCCGGTTCCGTTTATTTCGTAGCTTTCTGAAACAGTGACTCTATCAACAGCATTTCGATTATTAAAATTATCAAACTTCTGTTTTATTTGACTTTCCGATAAGTGCCGAACCGTGATGATTCCTTTCATCGCTCCTTCATCTCTTATTATTTTGGTAAGGGCTCTCGTATCGATTCCCTCCAAGCCAATCATCTTATGATGTTTCAAGTATCCGTCCAGATCCATTTCACATCGCCAGTTGCTTGGATAGTCCGCTTTCTCTCTGACAATAATCGCTCGCGGATGAGGTTTCGATGACTCTATATCCTCCAGATTAATTCCATAATTTCCGATAAGCGGGTACGTAAAGGTAACAATTTGCCCATGATAGGACGGATCCGTCAATACTTCCTGGTATCCGGTCATTCCGGTGTTAAAAACCACTTCCCCAACGCTTTCTTTTTTATGGCCAAAGGCCGTTCCTTCAAAAATGGACCCATTTTCAAGGATCAGTTTTGCTTTCATTCAATTCTCCTCCTGTTCAAAGTAGGCTTCAGCAGTTTGTAAACAAAAAGGACAACGAAAAAGCAGCTCGCTCTGCTTTTTTCATTGTCCTATTATCATTCTCACATCAAAATAACACTGACAGGTCGTTTCGAAACCAGTTTTCATATATAACAATCCCTTTCTGACCTCACAGGATCAATTTAAAGGTGCCTATATTTATCTCTTTACATCTTCAGGAGATTTTATCATGATACCCCGCTGGTGTCAATGATTTTACAGAAAGGACAGGATGAGAGATCCGCTGCCTAATGCCCACGTATAGAATGAAAAATAATACAGCCTCCCCTGTGCAATCATCCGAATTAATGCTCTGATGGCAAATACTCCGGCCAAAAAAGATGTTATGATGCCAACCATAAGCATTGATAGAGTCAAATCTCCCGTTCCAACTTCCATCGCTTCTACCACTTCCAGCATGGTGGCCAATGCAATGATCGGAAATGATAGCAGGAAGGAGTAACGTGTTGCCGTATGCTTATTGATCCCCTGGAATAGCGCTCCGGAAATGGTAGCTCCGGATCTTGACATCCCAGGAGTAATGGCTAGCCCTTGGAAAATACCAACCACCACAGCGTTTTTCCATGTCATTTCCGGCAATTCTCTTTTATTGTCCTGAAACATTTGTGAGCGCTCCGATGTCCACAGCAGTGTACCTGTAGCGATTAATGCAATTCCAATAACTCTTTGAGATGTATAAACATTGGCAAAAATATCCCGAAGAAGAAGTCCCATGATCCCCGTTGGTATGGTTCCGATGATGATAAGAAAAGCCAGTTTTCGGTATTCATTTTCTAACCCTAATCCTTTCCCTTTCAACGCATCAGCACACATTTTGAAAAATTCTATGCAGATGTTGACCAGATCCGACCAGTAAACCACCAGCACAGAAAACAACGTGCCTATATGTAACATTACTGTCAAAAAAAACACCCGGTCTTCCGGTACTCCCAGCAAAAATTGCGTTAAGGCCAGATGGCCCGAGCTGCTGACAGGCAAAAATTCTGTAATGCCCTGTACAATTCCCAGTACAATGGCCTGAAATAACGTCATTTAAACTTTCCTCCCATAACTTGATATTTCTTGCTCACAGTGATCTATTATAAGCGATCCTCATGCCTGCTGTCAAAGGCTACGCTCATCTTTTGAGCTAATCAACAGATCCTTACCTGGTATTCTCTCGATGGCTGCATACCGCAACCATCAGGTAATATTTTTTTTCCGGATCCGGTTTTTCAATGGTTACGTCCACCTGATGATACATTTTCACATTAAAATAAGCTTCCAGCAACTCAATAAATTCCGTTTCCAGGTATTGATGTACATGAAAAGGCGAAGCACATGGTTTTCCCTTTCCTTTTCCAAAGGGCGTAGATATCAGCAGGACGCCTCCCGGTTTTAACATTTTTGCGATAGTTCGAACAACCATATCGTCTTCATGTAAATGTTCGATCACTTCGTAGCAGATAATCGTGTCGAAGCTTCCCAACTGATCCGACAGCCTTTCCTGCCGGATATCGCCCTGAACAAAAACTGCTTTTGTGTAGCCATACATTTCCCGGGCGTATTCAACGCTCTCCTGGTCCCAATCGACTCCCGTTACCTGTGTGATTCTTAACTCATCATCCAAATCCAGCAAAATTTCCACACCGTATCCGACACCACAGCCAAGATCCAACACACGTCCTTCGCTGTATTCTGAAGCAAATTCGTATCGGGCAATATGTTCTTTCAACATCCCATTTTTAGGGTTCATCGATTCAGGAATAATTCTTTCTCCTGTGTATTCCATTTTTTCCAACTCACTTTCCTTCGCTTTTCTGCGATGACTAGGTGAAGAAACTAATTATGTATAACGGTTTCTAACCTTCAGATGGAGTTAAAACTCCACCCGAAGCCAAGAATCCTGTTTATGACTCTGAGAAGTCATAATAATCATTTTTGATTTTATCCTTGTATTCTACTATAATAGTGGGGGAGTTACCATTCTATTAAAGGAGTGAATATCATGTCTGATCGAGGATATATTCAGGTTTATACCGGCAATGGCAAAGGCAAAACCACCGCAGCACTGGGACTTGCCTTAAGGGCCATTTGCAGCGGCAAAAAAGTGTATATGGGACAGTTTGTTAAAGGCATGGCTTACAGTGAAATGGAAGCACCTTCCTTGCTTGACGGGATTACCATTGAGCAGTTCGGTCGGGATTGTTTTATTAAGAGCGATCCCACTCAGGAGGATATTGATATTGCCTGGAAAGGCCTGCAAAAAGTGGCTAAAGTAATCATAAGCCAGGAGTATGACCTTGTCATTCTGGATGAGCTAAATATTGCGCTCCATTATAACTTGTTCTCCATCGCTGATGTTTTGGAAATAATCGCCTACAAGCCACCCCAGACCGAACTGGTCATCACCGGCAGGTATGCGCCGGAAGAATTGATTGTTGTTGCTGACCTGGTAACAGAAATGAAAGAGATAAAACATTATTATCAGCAAGGCGTCAAGGCTCGCAAAGGAATCGAAAACTGAAATTGCTTTAAGCATTGCCATTGGATTTCAAAAAAACAGCCCACGATTATGGGCTGTTTTTTGAACGAAATAGTTATCTCTTTGAGAATTGTGGCGCTCGACGTGCTTTTTTAAGACCGTATTTTTTACGTTCCACCATACGAGCGTCTCTTGTCAGGAATCCAGCTTTTTTAAGCGTATCCTTCAATTCTCCGTCCGCTTTAACCAATGCACGGGAAATTCCGTGTCTTAAAGCTCCGGACTGACCGGTAAATCCTCCACCATGAACCTTGGCTAAAACATCATATTTGTTTAGTGTGTTTGTTTTTTCCAGCGGGCTTCTTACTAGTTCCCTCAATGTTTCATAGTTGAGATATTCATTAATGTCTTTATCGTTAATAATAATTCTGCCATCGCCTGGTATCAATCGAACTCTGGCTACAGATGTCTTACGACGTCCGGTTCCCCAATAGACTACATTACTCATCTTTCGAAAACTCCTTTCTGAAAAAAGTCTTTACACTTCCAGAACTTCTGGTTTTTGTGCCTGGTGTGCATGTTCACTGCCGGCATAAACTTTAAGTTTCTTATACATTTGACGACCTAATCGGTTTTTAGGGAGCATTCCTCTAACCGAGTGTTCCACTACTCGCTCCGGGTGTGTATTTAACACATTTCGCAGCGAAACTTTTCTCTGTCCGCCCGGATATCCGGTGTGACGGACATGGAATTCCTGGTCCAGTTTTTTACCGGTCAGCGTCACTTTTTCAGCATTAATAACGATGACGTAATCGCCAGTATCAATGTGACTGGTGTATTCCGGTTTATGTTTGCCCATCAGGATCATGGCAATTTGCGTTGAAAGACGACCAAGGGTTTTTCCTTCTGCATCAACTACATACCACTTGCGCTCGATATCGCTTGGCTTAGCCATATATGATTTCATGTTTTTACCTCCTTATTGCAAAAACGCTTGCAATTCGTAATTCATTCTCTGTGTTTCTTTAAAAAAATCTATGTCCAGGAACCGGGGCGGGATCCTTCAGACACACTCTAATATATTAAACCATTGTGCCTGGTGTGTCAAGACAAAATTCTGCCTCATCGTAATAAACTTTATTTAAAAATAATCCTTGAGGTGGAGCCGTCCATTTGTTTGCGCATGTCTCCTGTAAGGATAGTCGCTTGGATAATTGGCTTTTGTCAGACTTATTCAATCCAGTTTCAATGACAGCAGCCACCATCATACGAACCATTTTATACAAAAACCCATTTCCTTCAAATACAATGGATATCTCACCTGGTGTTTCGCCCTGCAATAATTCGGAGCGTGTGATCTTTCGAACCGCATCTTTGACATCACCACCACTTGCCATAAATTGCGAAAAATCATGGGTTCCCCTAAAGATACTTGCAGCCTCTTTCATCAAATCTCTGTTGAGTGGTGCCGATAGGTGCCAGGCATAATTCCGATGAATGGCACTTGGATACGGTTGATTAATGATGCGGTACTCGTACTGTTTTCCTTTAGCACTATATCGGGCATGAAAGTCTTTTGGCATTTCCATGGCATTGGTGACCACGATATCATTCGGCAGGCAGCTGTTCATTGCAGCAGGGAATTTTTCCGTCGGTATACCGCAATCAATTTCCAGACTGGCACATTGACCGAATGCATGAACTTTTGCATCGGTTCTACCGGCACCATGAATCGTGATCTTCTGACCTGTCAGTTGAAGCAGTGCTTTCATCAGTTCTTCCTGAATGCTTCTCCCATTGGGCTGAATTTGCCAGCCATTGTATAACGTTCCATCATATTCAATAATCATTTTCAGCTTTCTCATCTTTTCACACCTCAGTTAAACAGTTAAACGCAGCAGGATCATAAGTCCAAAATAACCGCTGATCACAACAAATGCCAGTCCGTCGTTTTTTCTCCACTGCAACGCTTTTAACCTGGTACGATTTTCTCCGCCGCGATAGCATCTTGCTTCCATGGCCATGGCCAGATCATCAGCACGACGAAATGAGCTGATGAATAACGGAACCAGCAAAGGAACCAGGCTTTTTGCACGATTCATGATATTACCACTTTCGAAATCTGCACCTCGTGCAATTTGAGCTTTCATAATTTTATCCGTTTCTTCCAGGAGTGTTGGAATAAAACGAAGCGCAATGGTCATCATCATGGCTAGCTCATGTGCCGGAACTCCAATTTTCCGGAACGGATTAAGCAAGTGCTCAATTCCATCCGTCAGGGTAATGGGAGATGTGGTCAACGTTAATAACGACGTTCCCACAATCAGAAAGATTAATCTCATTGCCATAAAAACGCCTTGGCGAAGTCCTTCTCTGGTCATGTTGAGGGGACCAACGCCAAAGATGATTTCACCTCTGGTCATAAATAAGTTGATTAAAAAAGTCACAAGAATTAATACCATTAAGGGTCTTAATCCTTTCAGAACATATTTTAACGGAATTCGAGAGATAAGGATGACAGATCCCAGTAAAACAACAACGACAATATAGGCCCAGAATGATTTGATAAGAAACAAACCCG
Organism: Tindallia sp.; assembly: GCA_007134225.1. Classification (GTDB taxonomy): domain Bacteria; phylum Bacillota; class Clostridia; order Peptostreptococcales; family Tindalliaceae; genus Tindallia. The sequence continues at coordinate 8,997 of SLLE01000059.1, read as the reverse complement.
CCATAAATGCAAATGTACCAATAATTTTGGTTCGCGGATCCAATCCATGGATAACAGATCCTGTTGGATAATGTTGTCCGATTGTAATGTCTTTAAGCATGATTATTTCCCCTTAACCATTCCAGAATTGTTTTTTTTGCATCCCGGACTGTAAACAAATCTTCTGGAAGCTGGTATCCTTCTCCGTTCAAACGCTTCATCAAGGTCGTGATCTGAGGAACTCCCAGACCCATATTTACCAATTCTTCCGATCGCGAAAACACTTCCCCTGGAATTCCTGTCAGTGCAATTTTCCCACCATCCATCACGACAATTCGATTTACCAGACGACCTATATCTTCCATGCTGTGTGAAACCAGAATAATCGTTAGACCAAATTCCTGATGAAACCTCTGGATTTGTTCCAGTATTTCATCTCTGCCTCTTGGATCCAAGCTGGCCGTTGGTTCGTCCAGTATCAATATTTCCGGTTTCATTGCCAGTACGCCTGCGATGGCGACACGTCTGCGTTGTCCGCCGCTCAAATCAAAAGGAGATCTATCTTTTAATTCATCATAGGGCAACTTTACCAGGTTCATGGCTTCCTTAACACGAGAAGCAATCTCGTTGTCTGATAAACCCAAATTGGAAGGTCCAAATGCGATATCACTATAAACTGTCTCTTCAAATAACTGATGTTCCGGATACTGGAACACCAATCCTACTTTTTTACGAATCTGTTTCATTTTAATGCCGGGCTTAGTTATTTCTTCACCCTGTATCCATATTTTGCCGGATGTTGGTTTCAACAACCCATTAAGATGCTGTACCAGCGTTGATTTCCCTGACCCGGTGTGACCAATTAAACCGATAAATTCACCCGTCTTCACTTCCAGGTCAATATTCTCCAGTGCATTCGTCTGAAACGGACTGCCAGGATTATAGATGTGGTTTAATTTTTCAATTTTAATTGACATAAGACACTCACCATCTCTTCAACTGTCAAAATATTTGACGCTATTTTAATACCTTCATCTTTTAGTTCCTGTGCCAATTCCGTCATTTGGGGCACATCCAGGCCCAGTTTTTTTAGTTCGGCGACGCGAGAGAATATTTCTCTCGGAGAACCTTCCATCACTATTTTTCCATCTTCCATCACAACAACACGGCCAGCATCCACAGCCTCTTCCATAAAATGCGTTATATGAACAATGGTAATGCCTTCTTCCCGATTTAGCTTCTGCATGGTGCGAATGACTTCTTTTCTTCCAGAGGGGTCCAGCATGGCCGTTGGTTCATCAAAAATAATGCAATCAGGTTTCATTGCGATGACACCAGCAATGGCGATTCTTTGCTTTTGGCCACCGGATAGTAAGTGAGGTGCTTTTTGAGCATATTCGGCCATATCTACTGCCAGCAAAGATTGATCCACTCTTTTCCTGATTTCTGTCGGATCAATTCCAAGGTTTTCCGGTCCAAAGGCGACATCTTCCTCAACAATCGTTGCAACGATTTGATTATCAGGATTTTGAAACACCATGCCGGCTGTTTGCCTTATTTTCCAAAGGCTGTCATCATCTCGGGTATCCATTCCTTTAACATGGACTTTGCCATCGGTCGGAAGTAAAAGAGCATTCATTTGTTTTGCCAGTGTGGATTTTCCGGAACCATTGTGACCAATAATCACAACATGATCTCCATCTCGGATCTTAAGATCTATATGATCCAGTGCCAGCAAATCTGACTCTTGTCCTTTATAAATGAAGGTTAGGCCTTCAACATTAATCATCAGTTCGTTTTCCATAGAGTATACCCCTCAAGGATTGCTATTTCATAAGCTTAAAGAAAGATAAAAAATAGGGACTAAGCAATACAACTTAATCCCGAGTTGGTTATTACACCAGTTCAATCATTACCATTTCAGTTCCGTCGCCTTTTCTATTACCAAGCTTCAGGAGACGTGTGTAACCGCCGTTACGTTCCTGGTATTTTGGAGCAATTTCTTCAAAAAGTGTCTTAACGACAGTTTCTTCCGTTATATAAGCCAATGCTTGTCTTCGGGCATGAAGATCACCTTTTTTGCCAAGGGTGATCATTTTTTCTGCCTGACGCTTCGTTTCTTTTGCTCTGGTAACACTGGTTTGAATTTTTCCATGTTTGAGCAAACTGGTTACCAGATTTCTAAGCATTAAGTCCCGGTGCCCACTATCACGACCCAGCTTTCTGTATGTTGCCATCGGATTTCCCTCCTTCGCTACTGACAGTTATCCATCATAAGACCAATTAAGATTCTTCTTTGTCTCTTAGTGAAAGGCCTAATGCTATCAGCTTCTTCTGTACTTCTTCAAGAGATTTTTTCCCTAAATTTCTGACTTTCATCATCTCTTCTTCATTTTTTTGCGTTAGTTCTTCTACGGTGTTGATTCCCGCTCTTTTCAAACAGTTATATGAGCGAACCGACAAATCCAGTTCTTCGATGGTCATCTCAAGCACTTTTTCTTTTTCATCGTCCTCTTTTTGCACCATGATCTCCACGTCACTGACATGATCCGTTAAGTTGATAAATAGATTCAAATGCTCTGTCATCACTTTTGCCGATAATGAGAGCGATTCTTCTGGTGTGATACTTCCATTCGTATGCACTTCAATAACCAATTTGTCATAATCCGTCACTTGACCGACGCGGGTATTGCTAACCGTATAGCTTACCTTTTTTACCGGCGTAAAAATCGAATCCACCGGTATCATTCCAATTGCCATTCCAGGCGTCTTATTAGTCTCCGCTGTTACATAGCCTCTGCCCTGCGCTACATTCATTTCCATATTTAATCGTGCACCCTCTGCCAATGTTGCAATATGCAAATCAGGATTTTGTATTTCCACGTCTGCATCTGCAATAATATCACCAGCATTGATGGCACCTTCTCCCTCCGCTTCAATGCGAAGGGTTTTTTCTTCATTGCCATACACTTTTATGGAGAGATCTTTGATGTTGAGAATAATTTCCGTCACATCTTCTTTAACGCCTTCAATATTATCAAATTCATGAAGTATTCCTTCAATATGAACATATGTCACCGCTGCACCAGGAAGTGACGACAGCATAATTCGACGCATTGAATTTCCAAGGGTTGTTCCATAACCTCGTTCCAGTGGCTCAATGATAAATTTTCCGTGTTTCTGATCTTCACTTAATTCAAGTATCTCTATTCTCGGTTTTTCCATTTCGATCATTCGAATAAGACCCTCCTTTGGATTCCCCGGACTCCCTTATTACCGTTGAGGGCAATCAATTCCAGTCTTTCAATTACTTGGAGTAAAGCTCTACAATTAGATTTTCTGAAATTGGCAGGTCAATATCTTCTCGGGTTGGCATAGAAACCACTTTACCACGAAGGTTTTCGATATCAACAGATAGCCACTCCGGTGCATTTCCTTTTGCTTCTTCTATTTGTGCCTTGAATTTTGGAAGGCCTTTCGATCTTTCTGAAACTACAATTTCGTCTTCAACACTCACCAGATAGGAAGGAATATCTACTTTTCTTCCGTTCACAAGAAAATGGCCGTGAACCACAAGCTGTCTTGCCTGTGCTCTGGATGCTGCCATTCCCATCCGATAAACGACATTATCCAATCTTGACTCAAGAATTCTTAGCAGGTTTTCACCAGTAATGCCCTTTTGATGGTCTGCCATCTCAAAATAGTTTCGGAATTGAGTTTCCAGTACGCCATAGAAGCGCTTTGCTTTCTGTTTTTCCCTCAACTGCACTCCATAGTTAGAAAGCTTTTTACGACTGGTTCCATGCTGGCCCGGTGCCATGTTCCGTTTATTGATCGCACATTTATCTGTATAGCATCGATCGCCTTTTAAATATAATTTCATGCCTTCTCTGCGGCACAATCTGCATACCGCTGCTGTATATCTAGCCATTTATTGAATACACCTCCTTAAGTTTCAAACTATACTCGTCTTCTTTTTGGTGGACGGCATCCATTATGCGGAATAGGCGTCTCATCTTTTATCATGCTTACTTCCAACCCAGCTGCCTGTAGTGAACGGATTGCTGCTTCCCGTCCTGACCCTGGACCACGAACAAATACTTCCACCATTTTCAACCCATGCTCCATTGCACTTTTTGCTGCTGCTTCAGCTGCCATTTGAGCTGCATAAGGAGTTGACTTTCTGGAACCTTTGAATCCTAATTGCCCAGAGCTTGCCCATGCGATGGTGTTTCCACTGGTATCCGTCAATGTAATAATTGAATTGTTAAACGTGGACTGGATATGCGCCTGACCACGTTCGATATTTTTCTTTTCTTTTTTTCTCCTGGAAACTTTTTTTCTAACTGCTTTCGCCATTCAATCTTACCTCCTTACCAATTATTTTTTCTTCTTCCGTCCTACAGTTCGCTTTGGTCCTTTACTTGTTCGCGCATTCGTCTTTGTTTTCTGTCCATGTAGCGGAAGACCTTTAATATGCCGAATTCCCCGATAGCAACGAATCTCTTTTAAGCGTTTAATGTTCAGTGCTACTTCTCTTCGAAGGTCACCTTCCACATTATAATCCGCATCAATAGTTTTTCTCAGTGAGTTTATCTCTTCTTCAGTTAAGTCTTTAATGCGTGTATCCGGGTTAATGCCGGTAGTTGCCATTATTTCATTTGATTTTGTTCTTCCAATACCAAAAATGTAAGTCAAACCGATTTCAACACGCTTATCTCTGGGTAAATCTACACCAGCAATTCTTGCCATTAATCAATACACCTCCTGCTTTCTTTACTCATATCAACTATGCTTAGTACACATGGGTCAATTAACCATTTTCTATTTACAGGGAATCAGGATTTATCTGATTCAGCCGCACCCTGAAAATCCTTATTATCCTTGCTTTTGTTTATGCTTTGTGTTCTGACAGATGACCATGACTTTTCCACGTCTTCGGATCACCTGACACTTTTCGCAAATTGGTTTTACGGAAGCTCGTACTTTCAAAATAATCCCTCCTTAACATTCTTTACATACACGTGGCAGGATCTTTATTTTTTTCGCCAGGTGATTCTTCCACGTTTCAAGTCGTAGGGAGACAGTTCCACTGTCACCTGATCCCCCGGCAGTATTCTGATAAAGTGCATTCTCAGTTTGCCGGAAATATGAGCCAGAATCTCATGTCCATTCTCCAGCTGTACCACAAACATTGCATTGGGAAGTGCTTCTTTTACCGTACCTTCGACTTCTATGACATCTTTTTTTGACATGCAGCCATTCACCCTCCATTCTTACTCCGTCTCATCGCCAGTTAGCCTTTCAATCTCTTTCCTGATAAAGGCGTTATTTAGTTTACTATCAGACTCAATTCTGTTTTTTATTTCTTCCGAGATCTGGTTGCTGACTTTAAAGTGTTTAAGCTTCTTTTTTTTGGGCTTATCAAGCCTTCGGAGGCTTCCATCTACAAGCAGCGCATACTGGTCATCCAATATGTCAATCACAATAAAGTGCCTGCCCTGATCTCGGCCTTGCTTCGACTCTACAAGCTGCCCAACTCTCAGTTGCTGCTGTTTCACTGTTTCACCTCTCTGCCCCATAATCAACAGACCGTTAATATTTCCGGCACATCTTCCGTTACAGTCACTGTGTGCTCATAGTGAGCTGACAAAGATCCGTCGTCCGTCACGACCGTCCAACCATCACTCAAAACATGCACATCGTAATGGCCTGCGTTGATCATTGGCTCGATTGCCAGCACCATCCCTTTTTTCAAACGGGGTCCTTTTCCCGGCATCCCAAAGTTAGGGATCTGTGGTTCTTCATGCATAGACGTTCCTATGCCATGACCAACATAATTTCTAACAACGGAGAAGCCATAGCTTTCAGCATACGTTTGTATTGCGTGGGAGATATCTGACAATCGGCAACCTTCCCGAACAAATTTCAGTCCTTCGTAAAAGCTTTGCTTTGTTACATCAATGAGATCTTGCGCTTTGGAGCTTATTTTGCCAACTGGATACGTTTTGGCTGCATCTGAGAAATATCCTTCTAACTGAGCTCCGGTATCGATGCTAATAATATCACCTTCTGCCAGCCGAACATTACCCGGTATCCCATGAACTACCTGATGGTTGATGGAACTGCATATAGAAGCAGGAAACCCTCCGTATCCTTTAAAGGCAGGTATGGAACCATTTCTTCTAATGTGGTTCTCTGCAATTTCATCAAGCTCCATCGTAGTGACGCCAGGCTTTATATGTTGTTTCATCAATTCATGCACTTCAGCCACAATGACTCCGGCGCGTTTCATTCGAAATAGTTCCTGTTGTGAACGTGTGAAAATCATTGAAAATTTTCCTTTACTTCTTTCATAATGTCATCTGTTACCTGACTGATTTCCTGCTCTCCATTGATCGTCTTCAACAAACTTTTTGATTGATAGTATTCAATCAATGGCTGTGTCTCATCCATATACACTTGAATTCGCTTCTCTGCTGTTTCTTTCTTATCGTCATCTCTCTGTACAACGTTTCCGCCGCAACTATCACAAATTCCATCTATCTGTACCGGTTGAAAATCAATATGATACGTAGCACCGCAACTTTTGCAGACGCGTCGTCCGATGGCTCTTTTAATAAGTGTATCTTTTTCAACATGAATGTTCAGCACCAGGTCCAGGTTAAGATTATTCTTTTCTAAGTAACTGTCCAGCGCCTTTGCCTGTGCGACGGTTCTTGGAAATCCATCAAGCAGAAATCCATTCCGGCAATCATCCTGATCTAATCGATCATTCACAATTTGCACCACCAGCTCATCTGGAACCAGCAACCCTTCATCAAGGTAATTCTTAGCTTTGACTCCCAGCGGAGTCCCTTCTTTTATATTCTTCCGAAAGATATCACCAGTAGATATTTGTGGAACCTTCAACTCTTCCACCATTTGTTTCGCCTGAGTACCTTTCCCCGCATTCGGCGGGCCTAACAGTATCAGTCTCATCATCTCATCTCCTGTCAAAGGTCCTGTCCTGCATTGTCAGTTTGCATTCTTTTAGAGATGTCCTATTTCAGGAATCCTTGATAGTGTCTCATCATCATTTGAGATTCAATCTGTTTTACCGTTTCAAGTGCTACCCCAACAACAATCAGCAGTGCTGTTCCACCAAAAGCAACTGGCATGCCTGTCAAATTCAAAATAATCATTGGCATCATTGCGATAAAAGCTAAAAAGACCGCTCCTGCCAACGTAATGCGGTTTAAGACTTTGCCGAGGTAATCGGATGTTGGTTTTCCTGGTCTGATTCCTGGGATAAATCCACCATTCTTCTTCATATTAGAGGCGATTTCAACCGGATTAAAGGTAACCGCCGTGTAGAAATAAGTAAAGAAGATAATCAGTGTCGCAGTCATAATTGCATAAACATAAACGCCGGGGCTTCCTGCCGGTGAAAGCCATCTTTCAACAAAACGCGCGAATCCACTTGTTTCACCAACAAAGAACGCAATGGTTTGTGGAAATGCCAGAATTGACATGGCAAAGATGACAGGGATAACTCCTGCTTGATTTACTTTTAATGGGATATGGGTGCTTTGACCACCATACATTTTACGTCCAACGACTCTTTTTGCATATTGCACTGGAATTCTGCGCTGACCTTCCTGAATCGCAACAACACCCGCTACAATAAAAATAGCGATTACAGCAAATATAACCAGTGAAATAACATGGATCTCTCCCTGACTTGTCAACATAAAGGTTCGGTATACGCCGTCTGGAATACCAGAAACAATCCCTGCAAATATAAGAAGTGAGATTCCATTTCCAATGCCGTGCTCAGTAATTTGCTCTCCAAGCCACATCAGAAAAGCTGTGCCAGCAGTCAATGTCAGAACAACAACGATAATGCTAAACGTGTCCCTTTGAATAAGCGCACCTCTGAACAATCCCACGCTGATCCCAGTGGCCTGAATAAAGGCAAGAATAACCGTTCCATACCGGATATACTGAGCAATCTTTTTGCGTCCTTCTTCCCCTTCTTTTGAAAGTTCTTCCAGGGCAGGAATCGCAATCGTTAACAGCTGCATAATAATGGATGCCGTAATATAGGGTGTGATGCTCAGGGCAAATATGGTCATGTTCCCGAAAGCACCGCCCGAAAACATATCAAACATCGAAAGAAGACCTGCATTTTCTACAATGTTTCGTACGTAGTCAATATTAATGCCCGGCACCGGAATAACAGCCCCGAGCCGGAAAATCATTAACATCAGCAATGTAAAGGTCATTTTTTTGCGCAGGTCTGGGATTTTCCAAGCATTTCTCAGGGTTTCGAGCAATTAAATCACCTCTGCCTTTCCGCCGGCACCTTCAATTTTTTCTGCTGCTGTTTTCGTAAACCTGGCAGCTTTAACAGTCAGTTTCTTTGATAATTCTCCTTCTCCCAAAACTTTCAGCCCATATTTCTCAATTTTTTTGATAAGTCCAATCTCTTTTAGCAGTTCAACAGTCACTTCTGTATTTTCATCAAAACGATTCAGTTCTTCGACGTTAATCAGATTGTACTGCTTTTTAAAGATGTTTGTAAACCCTCGCTTAGGAATGCGTCGAGTCAGCGGCATTTGTCCGCCTTCAAATCCGACTCTCACACGGCCGCCACTTCTTGAACGCTGTCCATCACCGCCGCGTCCAGCGCTTTTACCAAGACCGGATCCGGTGCCTCTGCCTTTTCGCTTAGGCTTTGTTACAGCACCCGCAGCTGGTTTCAGTTCATGCAGTTTCATGTTCCCACCTCCTGTTATTAAGCTTCTTCTACTTCTACCATGTGTTTTACAGTTTCGATCATACCCATGACAGAAGGATTGTTCTCTTTTTCAACTATCTGGCCGATCTTCTTCAATCCCAGGGCATGTGCTGTTTTGCGCTGCTTGGGAAGTCTTCCGATCAGGCTTTTGGTCAATTTGATTTTAATTGTCGCCATGACACTTCACTCCTAACCCAAAATTTCTTCCACGGATTTTCCCCGCAGGCGAGCCACTT
>SLLE01000026.1 GCA_007134225.1 Tindallia sp. | reverse complement strand
TTTAGCTTCAGATGGAGTTTTAACTCCACCTGAAGGTTAGAATGCGTTATCCAGGGACGTAGCACCGCTTATCTCCCTCTTTTAGAAGAGGGAGTCTTAGCGGTGGTAGTCATCGGATAAATTACAGCAAATGTTCATAATATGAAGGACTAAAATTTTTCTTCACTCATTCTATTGTTGAAGACTAAAACTATGATAAAATGTAAACTATGGTGTGATTCAGAAATAATGCACGATTTCACTTTGAAAGGGTGAAGAAATTGGTCAATGGTGATAGTATAAAAAATCTAAGAGAAAAAAATGAAATGAGTCTGGAACAGCTTGCGAATAATATGCGCATCCCCATCAAACAGCTTCAGGAGATTGAAAGCGATCAAAGAGAAATAACACCAAAATTTTTTGCAAAGTTGGTGGAAGTGCTGGAAATCTCGGATGATGACATCATCTGCTGGAAGCACATTGCTGTTGGCACTACCGGTGACAAAATCCGTGCACTTCGCAAGAACAAGGGTTTGAGCTTGGATGAACTTGGTACATTAACCGGACTTTCGCCAACCTACATCAGTGAAGTGGAAAGAGGCGAAAAAGTAGCGTCCATTTCTGCTTTGAGATCTATCACTGAAGTCTTTCAGATTCCCATTAGTTTGTTTATTGGAAACAAACGTAAGCAAAGTGTGGTTGGACAAAAACTTAAAAATGCAAGGTTAAATCGTGGGATGACACAAAAAGAACTATCAGTAATGACCGGTTTATCCACAGCGATGATTACACATTTGGAAAATGGTAAAGTGCAAGCTTCTTTGGATTCCATAGAAAAAATTAGCGAAGCCCTGGGCATTTCAATTTGCTATTTGATCCTGGAGCAGGAAGAGGTAGACGAAATGATCGGGGCGATCACACCGGAAATGCGAGAAATCCTTTTTGACAATAATGTCCAAAATGTGATAGGATCCATTTGCACGTTTAGTAAGGAAGAAATGATTCGTGTTCTTAATTATATACATCTGATCAAAAACCCTTTCATAAAATAGATGTTTTTTTCCAAAAGGAAAAGCCAGATCGCAGCCTGCGATCTGGCTTTTATCAACTACTGGAAAAAAGCTATGTGCCTATTTGGCAAATTCCATACCTTCTTTAATGGCATCAAGATTGCCCTGCAGGAACTGTGGGCGCTTAATGGTAAGCTTCTCCATTGATTTTTCAACTGTTTCCCAATTCACCAGTTTCATGGACGGTAGCAGCGCTCCCAGGCATACCATATTGGCGATGTTGGCATTCCCAAGTTTATTTGCGATTGCAGAGGCCGGGATTTCAATAATGATAATATCGGTTCGTTGATCACCTACATTGGCCAAAGAGGAATTGACAACCAAAACACCACCTGGTTTCACTTTGGACTTAAAACGTTCATAAGCCGGCTGATTCATCACAATAGCTGCATCGGCGTGGTCAACCACAGGTGAATGAATTTCTTCGTCCGAAAGAATTACAGAACAGTTAGCAGTTCCACCTCTCATTTCCGGACCATAAGATGGAATCCAGCACAACTCCAGATCTGTTGTCATTCCCGCATAGGCCAGGACTTTTCCGAGAAACATGATTCCCTGGCCACCAAATCCAGCCATGATTACTTTATCCATCATAAGTTTTTAACCTCCTCTATTTCTTTCAACACGCCCAGTTCGTAGATTGGAAGCATGTTTTCCCTTAACCAATCAAGACTGTCCACCGGAGACATTCCCCAGTTGGTGGGGCAGGTGGAGAGAATACTGACAAGGGCAAAGCCAAGACCGGCCTGTTGTACCTGAAAGGCTTTCTTGATGGCTTTTTTGGCTTTGTTAATGTTTTTGGGTGAATCAACTGAAACGGAGGCTACATAAACAGCTCCGGGTATATTCGCAATGATTTTAGGAAAATCCATGGGCATCCCTGCGCTGACAGGATCGCGTCCAAAGGGGCTGGTGGTGGTTTTCATCCCTTCCAGCGTGGTGGGAGCCATTTGTCCGCCGGTCATTCCATAAATGGCATTGTTTACCATAATGGACGTAATTCTTTCGCCTCTGGCAGCGCTATGAATAGCATGTTGCGTTCCGATGGCGGCAATATCACCATCACCTTGATAGGTAAAGACCATTTTATCCGGTAGTGATCGTTTAATGCCAGTAGCTACAGCCTGAGCTCTTCCGTGAGCAGCTCCGACAAAGTCACAGGTAAAAAAGTCCTGGCAAAAACCAGCGCAGCCTACGGGAGACACGCCAATGGTATCTTCAATGATATTGAGCTCTTCCATTACTTCAGCAATGAGCCTCATGATGGTTCCATGGGTACAGCCGGGGCAGAAAGTGAAATGAGCATCCGACAATCCTTTCGTTCGTTCAAAGACTTTTTTCATTATTCATGCACCTCCCCGGATCCATCTGGTTGAAAAATGTCTTCTAAGTAAGCCAATATTTCATCTTCTGTGGGCAGCATGCCGCCCTGACGGCGATACAGATGAATCGGAACTTTACACTCTGCTGCCAGTTTTACGTCTTCAATCATTTGTCCGGTATTTAATTCTACTGTTACAATGCCTTTTAACTGATCAACCAGCGGTCTGATCCCTTTAACCGGAAAGGGCCACAGGGTGATGGGACGAATTAATCCCAGCTTAATTCCTTTTTTTCTCGCGTTCAGAACAGTGCTCTTACAGATTCTGCCAGTGGTTCCGAAGCTTACCAACAGGTATTCGGCATCTTCAGTGTGAAAGGATTCCCAGCGCTGTTCCTTTTCCTCTATTTCCTTGTATTTCTTTTCCCAGTGAAGGTTGTTCTCTTCACCCACTTCATTCGTCAGGGAATAACTGGCAAGAATGCGTTTTTCACGACCTTTGCAGCCATTGACAACCCAACTCTGATCAACTTCCGGTGCTTCCGGACGATCCTTTAAGACAACTGGTTCCATGGTTTGGCCAAGAAATCCATCTGTGTGAACCATCACTGGATTTCGATAGCGGTCCGCCAAATCAAAAGCTTCCATGGTGTAATCGTATAATTCCTGTGCTTTGGACGGTGCCAAAACGATTAGTCTGTAATCTCCATGGCCGCCTCCTTTTGTGGATTGGAAATAGTCAGACTGAGCAGGACCAAGCCCACCGAGTCCTGGACCGCATCGGTTAACATTGACCAATACCATCGGCAGTTCAACAGCAGCGGCATAGGAAATGCCTTCTTGTTTCAAACTGATACCAGGACTGGAAGAAGCGGTCAGAACACGATTTCCAGTACAGGCAGCGCCGTAGCACATATTGATTGCACCAATTTCATCTTCTGCCTGCAGTACCGTGCCGCCCTGAGATGGGAGATTAGCCGATAGATACTCAATAACTTCAGTAGAAGGGGTGATCGGATATCCAAAAAAAAGCTTACATCCTGATCGGATTGCCGCCTCGCCAATAATTTCATTACCTTTTAATAATACTTTCTCCACGTAATTCTCACTCCTTTAAATGGTCACTTATATACTTCGATAGCAACGTCCGGGCATACGGTAGCACACAAGGTACAGCCAGTACACTTTTCCTGATCAACACAAGTGGCCACAAAATAACCTTTTTCATTGGTTTTTTCACTAATGGCCATAATCTTCATCGGGCAGATTTCAACGCATAAGCTACAGCTTTTACAGTACTTCTCCAGGACAATGGCTTTTGGCATATTCAACCCTCCTTGGTATGATAATCCTGTTTAAGACCTATTCTATCACTTTTCAACAAAATTTTGAAGCATTAAAAAATATTACTTTATTAAACAAAAAAGTATGCGGTTTAACCTTAAAATGCGTGTAGTGTGACCCAATAGAGGGTAACATAAAACTAAAAGGGGGGTTGACCATGCAAGAAGATTTCACTTTAAGCGAAGGTCTGGAGTATTGTGTACAGAAACGAGTAGCCTATGAAGACACCACGGTCAGTTTTGGAAGAGCTGGTATTGAAACACTTTTTTCCACAACGGCTCTGGTGGGAATGATGATTGAAGCAGCTGTGGAATTGGTTGGCAAAAATGTACCGGAAGGATTTATAACCGTTGGTAAAAAAATCGAAGTGACGCATGAAAAGCCCACTTTGCAAGGCATGCAGGTTACAGTGAAGGCGAAGCTGGAACGTATGGAGGGTAGTGCGTTGTTCTTCGATGTCTCCTGTTATGACGAAATAGGTGAAATTGCAAAGGGTAAACAGGAACGTTATATTGTCAACAAGGACGCATTGATTAAACGTGCCCATGAAAGAGCTCAGGCACTGGAAGATTTGAATCGATAATAGCCAAATCGAATTATGTAAGAATAAAGGGATAAATATAGGCCAGTCAGAAAATCTCAAATGTATTTCTGGCTGGCTTATTCTATTCCTGTCCTGCAATAATGCGTACCATCTGTTCTGGAGAAGCATCCCTTGGAATATCATAGGTACCAGATTTGAGGTTGAGAGCAAGATTCAGTTCTTCCGCAGCCTGCACAAATGTTCCTGGCTCGGCAATAAGTCCCTGTTCAGCTAAAATGTTTGCAATTCCAATGCCTGGTGTTCCACTGGGAATGTTGACAGTAACGGTGTCCGTTGTGGGTGTGGACACTCCTGGCGTTTCGTCTGTTGCTTCGGCTTCACCTGTATCTTGGGTTTCATCGCTTCGAGTGTTCTCACCCGAAAGATCAATTACAACCAAATCGGAATCCTCCTCAGGTGTATCATCGGAATCAGTTGTTTCAGAATTTTGTGAAGCAGCAGCAGATGAGCCGGCAGGCTCTTCAAAAATAGTATTTAAATTCCAAAAAACAACAAAAACCATGGCTGCCGTAATAACAGCGGCCAGGAGCAAGTCGGAATAGTCATGAATCAAGTCTTTAAGTTTCTCCAACGATTTCACTTCCTTGTCTTTAATATTAATTTCAGAATAACATAGTTGGATGCTCAAGACAACTATTCCCCACAACTCTTCGTCCAGCATTGCTTTCAACCTGTTCAAATGGTAAAATGATAGTAGTTTTCATTGTTAACGCAGGACAGGAGGATCAGGATGAAACAGGAAATTTGGGAATGGATTAAAACGATTGTTCTTTCCATTATTATCGCACTTTTAATCACTACCTTTGTGAAACCCACAATAGTCAAGAATTATTCCATGACTCATACTCTGGAAGAAAATGATTTTTTAATGATCAACCGACTTTTATATCGAAGAGGTGAACCTCAGGAAAGAGATATCATTGTATTTCAGTCACCGATTTTAAGTGCTTCTGGTGATGAAAAACTTCTGATTAAAAGGGTCATTGCTTTGCCGGGAGATGAACTGACAATCCGGGATGGCGATGTGTACGTTAATGGAGAGCTTTTAGAAGAAGACTATATCAGGGATGATTTTACGATTGGCGATATTCAGATGACAATCCCAGAGGGCAATCTTTTTGTGATGGGTGATAATCGAAGTAACAGCCTGGATAGTCGGGACGGAGTGTTGGGACTGATAGAAGAGGAAGATATTGTTGGAAAAGCATTCTTCCGATTATACCCGTTTAATCGGTTTGGATTTCTGAAATAATCAAATGTGTTGACAACACTCGTTTCAAAAAATGATTTAAATGATTTAAAGGAATCATGTTTATAGATTGCAGAAAATGAATTAAGCTTCAAGCTTAAAACTGGGAGGCAATTATTTATGGTATCCAATGAGCGGAACAACGTCATCGAAGTAATGATTAATAAGAATGAAAAGAAGAAATATCCTAAAGGAATAACCTTGGAAGAGATCAGCCGTGAATACCAGAGTGAAAACTGTTCGCCCATTATAGCAGCAGTACTTGGAAATGAGCTAAAAGAACTATCTCACACCCTGGACGAAGACTGTGAAATAAAATGGGTGGATGCCTGTTCCTCCATCGGATCGAGAATCTATAAGCGAAGTTTAACTTTTGTATTGGTGAGAGCGTGTATGGAACTTTTCTCAGGGTGCCAGGTGAATGTGGAGCATTCCATGAGCAAAGGCTTGTACTGTGAAGTTCACTATAATAAAAAGTCTCTTGAAGAAAGTGATGCACAGCGAATATATGACCGGATGAAAGAAATAATTGAAGAAGATGTTCCACTGAAAAAAAATAGAATTCCTGTGGAAGAAGCCATTGATATTTTCAGGGATTATGGACAGATGAATAAAGTGAAGTTATTGAAATACAGAGAAAAACCGTACATTAAGCTTTATCAGTGCGGGTGGCTGAAAAACTATTTTTACGGTTATATGGTACCTTCCACCGGCTATCTGAAAGCTTTTGATTTAAAATTCTACGCCCCCGGGCTTATCCTTCAGTACCCCAGAAGTGAAGATGGCGGAGAGATTCCGGAATTTGTGGATAATCCAAAAATATTCAAGGTTTTCCGGGAATCGGAAAAATGGGCAGAAATACTCCAAATTGATTATGTCGCCAGTTTAAACGATTTGATTGTAGCTCAAAAAGAAGATGAGTATATTCGTATTGCCGAAGCTCTTCACGAAAAGAAAATTGGTCAGATGGCGGATTATATCGCAGAAGATTTGAATCATCGCAGATTAATTCTTATTGCGGGACCATCATCCTCCGGCAAGACAAGTTTAGCAAGGCGCTTAATGATTCAATTGCGTGTAAACGGACTGAAGCCAAAATCGGTTTCTCTGGACGATTATTTTGTAGACAGAGAAAAATCACCCCTGGACGAAAATGGTGAATACAATTTCGAAGCCATTGAAGCCATCGATTTAAAACTCTTTAATAACGATTTGAAAAAAATGCTTGATGGAGAATCAGTTGAAATCCCAACTTTCAATTTTAAGACTGGTAAGCGCGAATACCGGGGCGATACTGTTCAGATTGATGAGAATCAACCATTGATTCTGGAGGGAATTCATGCGCTAAATGAGCGCTTGACGGAAAGTATTCACCGGGACAAAAAGTTTAAAATTTATATCAGCTGCTTGACCCAGCTAAATATCGACGAGCACAATCGTATTCCAACAACAGATACACGCCTGCTTCGCAGAATGGTGAGAGATCACCAGTTCAGAGGAAACGATGCGCTGAAAACCATTTCTATGTGGCCTTCTGTGCGAAGGGGTGAGGAACAATACATCTTTCCTTTCCAGGAAGATGCAGATGTGATGTTTAATTCGGCTTTGTTCTACGAGCTGAGCGTGTTGAAAAAATATGCGGAGCCTTTATTAAGGCAGATCGATAATAGAAATCAGCATTTTCCGGAAGCTAAGCGACTGCTTAAATTTCTGAATTATTTCGTAGTGTTGGAAAACGAAGATGATATCCCGAAAACATCAATCCTTCGGGAATTTATTGGTAACGGAGCGTTTTAAATGAAGTGGACCATTGAAAAACTAAGGCAGATTGCCTTATCCAGTAATATCATTGAAATCGGCGTTATCAGGCCAGAAAAATCTGAGCACCTAAGGAAAATCCTGCTACAAAGACATCGGGACCAGCGCGTCACGGCATTTGAAGAGCAGGAGATAGAGAGACGCATCAACCCTGCCTTACTGATGCCATCAGTCAAAACAATCATTGTAGCGTTGATGTCCTACCACACCTTGCAGTCTTCAGATGTATCTAAAAGACCGTCTCTATATGGAACCCTTGCCCGTTGCGCTTTCGGAACAGATTATCATCGGATTTTTCATAGCAGAATGAAAGAAGTAATGTTGGAATTAGAACGTTGCGAACCTGATATGGACTGGAATATTTATGTTGACACAGGTCCTCTGGTAGATCGGCATTTAGCGGCTACGGCAGGGCTTGGTTTTTTCGGAAGGAACAATTGCTTTATTCATCCCCGCTATGGCTCCTTTATTGTGATCGGCTATGCATTGACCAACCTTGAACTCGACGAACAAATGTATGCTTCCCAGCCCTATGAAAAGTGCGGGGAGTGTGGAACTTGCCAGTCCTCTTGTCCGGTGAATGCTCTCAAAATACCCTTTCAGATTGACCAAAATCGCTGTTTGTCCCATCGTTTGCAACAAAAAGGAATGATGAGAGAAAAGACATTGAAAGAAACCGGTGTCATGATGTATGGGTGTGATATTTGCCAGGATGTGTGTCCGCATAACCGGGGAGTACCATCAACACCGGAGCCATTATTCGAATATCCTGAAGAAGGTAAATGGCTGGATTTGCCGGAATTGTTACAAATGTCAAACCGGGAATTCAACCGTCGGTTTCGCTCCAGGTCTTTTGGCTGGAGAGGACGAAGAGTAATGCAGCGAAACGCATTAAAATCTTTGGGGAATTTGGGTGAAGAAGAGGCACTTTCATACATTGAAGCCTTTTTGGAGGACCAACGGAATGAGATAAGATGGACAGCCCAATGGGCTGCAAGACAAATCAAGTTACTGGAGGAAAAGAAATGAAAGTGGGAATCTGTTCGTTTAGAATGATGATGTACGAGAGAGGATCATTGAAAGAAAAACGTATGATTGTAAAAAGTTTGACGCAACGAATCAGTAGTCGGTACAATGTTTCCATTGCAGAAGTAGCGGACCAGGAAAAGTGGAAAATGGCAACCATAGGATTTTGCTGTGTCAGTAATGATAAATTGCACGTTGAACGCACCATGCAGGAAGTGTTGAGATTTATTGAATCGGACGGCAGAATGGAGCTAGTGGACATCGAAACGGAAATTGTTTGAAGAAGGTGAGGGAATTTATTGGAAAAACCAGTTAAAGGAAAACTGCAACGAGCGCATCGCAATAAGGTTCTGTGTAAACTCTCTCAGACGTATCCGGCTGCCAAAAGTGAACTGGATTTTGTGAACCCGCTGGAATGCCTTATTGCCACAATCCTTTCGGCACAATGTACTGATCAGCGGGTCAATATGGTAACGAAAGATTTGTTTGCAGAATTTAAAAGACCGGAAGACTATTTAACATTAACGAGTCAGGAAATGGAAGAAAAGATAAAGAGCTGTAATTATTATAAAAACAAGAGCAAACATATCATCAAAACCTGCCAAATGCTTCTTGAAAAACATAATGGTCAGGTCCCGGATAACCGGGAAGCACTGATGGATTTACCTGGCGTTGGAAGAAAAACAGCTAATGTGGTGTTAAGTAATGCCTTTGGAAAACCTGCCATAGCTGTGGACACCCACGTGAATCGGGTGTCAAACCGGTTGGGATTGGCAAAGGCGGAAGACCCTCTGGAAACGGAGAGACAGTTAATGGAAGTGGTCCCGAAAAAAGACTGGTCGGAAGCACATCACTGGTTAATTCTTCATGGAAGAAGGATTTGCAAGGCCCGAAAGCCTTCCTGTAAGGAGTGTGAGCTTACGGAATGGTGCCAATATTATCAAGCTTTCCTAAAGGGTGATGCCGTATGAATCCTGTTTATATTGGCCATTCCGTGATACAATATTACAAAGATATTTTCAGGGATTTCACAAAAGAAGGAGATGAAGTTCGTTTTGAAAATGAAGAAGAAATGTTTTCTGAAGAGCTGGCGTCACAAACGGAAGCCTTGACGGAAACAGAAGAAAATGAAAGAAAGTCTAAAATAAATGATGATCCTATTCAAAAAAGGATAGAAATACAATATAATGAAAGTCCTTTCATCATCGAGACGGAAAAAGACACATTGACATTTGACGATTTATTTGATTATATTGATTTTGATTGATCTGCTGTTCAGGGCGAATTAATATTGCTACATAACGGTGAGCCGGCAGAGTATATTGCTCCCATTAACCCAGAGGACCGAGATTTGGGTATACTGGGATAAGTGCCAGTGAACGCCATTCCAAAAAAAGCAAGGAGTCGGAAAATATGAACCTGACAGAGAAAAAAAGAAAAATTTTAATTGGTTTTTTAATTGGAGTTGGGGCTGCATTGATGATCGTCACGGCATCTTTGAGTGGCTATGCCTACTGGTTGACCAGCCAACCGGAAATTCACTCATCTGTGTATATAGAGGGAGTGAATATCAGCGGACAGACACGTGAAGAAGCTCTACAAAATTTGCAGGAAAAAATGGAATCGAAATTGGAAGAAAAGGAGCTAGTTCTGGAATATGATGACAAAAGGTGGGTATTCCCCTACCAGTCCATTGGGTATAATTATGATTATGATAGTGCTGTTGATCAGGCCATAAGTTTAGGTCGTCAGGGTAATATGCTTCAAAACGCACTGAAAATCTACAGAATGAGAGACCAGGTTCATCACATTGAGCTGGAAGAGCGTTTTGATATGGGTCTTGTAGAGGAGATCCTTGATAAATTGCAGGTGGAATTGGCAAGAAAAGGGGTTCCAGCAACCATCACAAGGGAATCCCGAGAATTTATCATCACACCGGACACAGAGGGAAGAGATCTTAAACGGGAAGAAACGAAATCGTCCATTCTGGAAGCCCTGGAAGGAGAACATGGTGAGTCTGTCGCCGTCATAACGGAAAAACTGACGGTTTATCCGACGGAGGCAGATCTGAAAGCCATTGACGGCGTCATTGGTGAATTCAGCACAAGATTTAATGCAGGAACTACCGGGAGATCATCGAATTTAAAGTTGGGAGCCTATAGCATTCGCGGGACATTACTTTTGCCGGGAGAAAAGTTTTCCTTTAATGAAACCACTGGACCTAGAGTTGCTTCTGCCGGTTATCAGGAAGCACCGGTTATTCTTCGTGGTGAATTGGTGCCGGGCATCGGTGGTGGCATTTGTCAGGTATCCACCACTCTCTATAACGCAGTTGTCAGAGCTAATCTGAATGTGGTGGAGCGAAGAAATCACTCATTACCGGTTTCATATGTTGATCTGGGGCATGATGCCACCGTTGCTTATGGTGCCATTGATTTGAAGTTTGAAAACAATTATGAGTATCCTGTCTTTATCGAAAGCTTTATCAATGGCAATCAACTTCATGTTCAAATATTTGGCAACAGCAACGAAGTGAAGCAGACAGTCACGATGGCTTCTCAAGTGACACAAGTGATTGAGCCGGAAACCGAAGAAAAAGAAGATCCGGAGTTGTACGAAGGAGAAACCGTTGTGGAGCAGGAACCCAAAAAAGGATACCGGGTCGTTACCTACAAGATCTATTACGAAAACGGTCAGGAAGTGAACAGGGAAGAATTGTCCAGGGATCATTATCAGCCTGTCAAAGGGATTATACTGGTTGGTACAAAACCAAGATCCATCTTTGATGAATTTTTAGAGCAGGCCCTGCCGGAAAACTACCATGAAGAACATCTAACAGAAGAAGTATTAGATGAATTGCAGGAATAGAATAAGGCAACTAATGAAGAGGGAACTGATGATACAATTGAAAGCCAGAGAGCAATGGCAACTGGCCCGTTATGCGTACAAAAGAGTAAAAGGAGTGAAGGATAAATGAATGATCACATCACTCAGACTCAACATATAAAGGGTTATCGGTTCAAGCTGAAGGCTTCCTCGGAAGGGTTAATGAGTCTTGAATTTAAGCCGCTGCAAAAAGATAGTGTTTCAACCTTTCCGGAAAAGGATTCAACCGAATTACCAAAAGCCGAATCGATTCTAAGAGAAGCTTTTCAACAGCTTACCGATTACTTTAGCCACGAAAGGAAATTTTTTAGCATACCGATGGATCTAAGGGGCACCCCTTTTCAACTGGAGGTGTGGAAAGCGTTAAAGCAGATACCTTACGGAAAAGTGACCTCTTATGGGATGATTGCCCGTCATATTGGTAATCCAAAAGCGGTGAGGGCTGTTGGGATGGCTAATAATAAAAATCCTCTTTCTATCATTATTCCGTGTCATCGCGTTCTTGGGAAAAATGGACATTTAACAGGTTTCGGCGGCGGACTGGATACCAAACAAAAGCTATTGGAACTGGAAGGACATTCCATCCACTCCATGAAAATTACGGAGGAGACGTCATGGGCTCAGAATATCGGTTAACCCTGGTAACCGGAGGAGCAAGAAGCGGAAAAAGCAGGTTTGGAGAAGCGTTAATTGGCGAGCAGGGTGAAAAAATACTATATATTGCGACGGCATCCGTTTTGGATCATGAAATGAAAGAAAGAGTACGTAAGCATCGTGAGGATCGGCCTTGTGAATGGATGACAATGGAAGAATACAGCCGCTTTGATCAATGCCTTCCAACTTATCAAGGGAAAGTGGAAGGCGTTTTTGTGGATTGCATTACTCTGATGGTTACACGTCTTATGATAGATGCCTGGAGTGATGACTGGGATTCCATTTCAGCGGAGGAATTAAGCAGAGTTGAAAAAACCATATCGGATGAGGTGGACAGGCTGCTGGACGTGCTGCCTAAACTAAGTGTACCTGCTGTATTGATCACCAACGAAGTAGGAAATGGTATTGTACCCCAAAACAGGATGGCCAGGGAATTTCGTGATATTGTAGGAAGGGTCAACCAAACGATTGCCCATCGGTCCCACGAAGTCTATTGGGTGGTGTCTGGAATCCCGGTTAAGATTAAATGAATCATCAAATGTCTTGTAACGGAGGAATACGATGAAACATGTAACACAGGCACTACAATTTCTTACAACCTTACCATTTCCAGATACTGGAGTATGGGAGGAACACGACTGTCGTCATATGGCATTTTTTCCTTTAGCTGGATTGTTGATTGGTCTGATTCTTGCTGTGATGGATTGGATTCTTTATCCGCTGATACCCGCTCATGTTTTGTCAGTTCTGTTGCTGGTTGTTTCTTTTCTTCTTACCGGTGGTATTCATGCGGATGGTCTTGCTGATACGGCAGACGGCAATTTTTCTGGAAAAAACCGGGAAGGGATCCTCCTGATTATGAAAGACAGCAGGTTGGGAACCCATGGTGTCATGGCACTCATGTTAATTTATTTGTTGAAGTTCGCCTTACTGACATCCTTATTGCCAGCGCTTCGCTGGTGGATCCTAATCATGATGCCAATGTTCGGCCGTCTTTCGCTGGTTCTCGGAGCCTACAAATCAACCAATGCAAGACCCATGGGATTAGGCAATTTCTACATAGGAAAAATTAAGATCCGAGAAGTGTTGATAGCTGCCGGAATCACCCTTCTGGCAACTCTTCAGCTTTCCTCTGCTTGGATATACTTTTTGTTTCTGCCGATCTTTGTTATTTATTTTAAACATAAAATGCATAAAAAAATAGGCGGTATGACGGGTGATACTTTGGGAGCACTGTTGGAATTTACGGAAACCCTATTTTTATTATGGATGGTTATACGGTTTGGAGGAAGGTAGGTCAAAATGAAAATCATTTTGGTAAGACATGGAGAGACAAATGACAATACGAGTCAACGAATGAGTGGTTGGACAGATACAGAGCTTAGTCTCAAAGGTATTCGACAGGCTCATTTAATTGCACAGCGTATAAAAGGAATGCCGGTTCATAGGATTCTTTCCAGTGATCTAAAACGCGCAGTCAAAACAGCTGAAATCATTGGTCAGCATCAACCGGATGAACTTTTTCACGAGAAACTGATGGGACTTCGAGAAATGCACTTTGGAAAGCTGGAACAGTTTACCATGAAAGAAATAGAAACCCTGTATCCTGAAGAACATGATAAGATTTACCACGAAGGAATGGCATACGCTTTCCCGGATGGTGAAAGTTTGCCATCCTTTCATAAGCGTGTGATGGATACGGTTGATGCTTATCTGAAACCAGCGGAGGCAGATCAAACCATTCTTATCGTTGCACATTCAGGAACCCTTCGTTGTATCTTGTCACACTGGATCGTTGGAGAACCTGGTGGACACTGGCGATTTGCAGTGGATCACTGCAGCTTGACATTAATCAATAATGTTCCCGATTACCCATACATTCAAACGTTGAATGATACCTGCCATTTTGATGAACTGGAGGAATCATGATGAAAATAAGCCGACAGAATTCTCTGTTGAAGCATGAAAGACCACATTTTCTAAGAAGCAACTGAGAGAAGAACCAATGAAACAACAGGAGGCGATCTTATATGAGCAATAAATCTTTAATGCTGCAGGGGACGGCTTCTTCTGTTGGGAAATCTGTCTTGACAGCCGCATTTTGTCGTATTTTTAAAGACGATGGGCTGCGGGCAGCACCGTTTAAATCTCAAAATATGGCTCTTAATTCTTACATCACCGACGAAGGACTGGAAATGGGAAGGGCACAGGTTTTTCAGGCGGAGGCAGCAGGTATTCCACCAAAAGCCTGCATGAATCCTATTCTTCTAAAACCAACCGGCGAAAGAGATGCTCAGGTTATTGTGAATGGTAAAGTGTATGGGAATATGAATGCCACCGATTATCACGCCTTTAAACCTCAATTGAAACAAACAATTTACGAAGCCTTTAAACAACTTCAGGATGAGTCGGATGTGGTGGTGATCGAAGGAGCCGGAAGCCCTGCTGAAATAAACCTTAAAGAAAATGACTTGGTAAATATGGGGATGGCTGCCATGGCAGATGCACCGGTGCTGTTAATCGGAGATATTGACCGTGGTGGTGTTTTTGCATCTATATACGGTACCGTCATGCTTTTGGAGGAAGAAGAGCGCAAACGAATTAAAGGGGTCCTGATTAACAAGTTTCGTGGTGATTTTGAAATCCTGAAGCCTGGATTAAAACAATTAGAGGAATTGACAGGTATTCCGGTGTTGGGTGTTATTCCTTACGGAAGCTTTGACATAGAAGAGGAAGATGGCGAAGCAGCCAGGTTGAAGTCAACGTTAATAAAGGAAAAAGCTTTGGATATCAGGGTTCTTCGACTACCCAGAATTTCTAATTTTACAGATTTTCACTGGCTGGAAACGCACCCCTCTGCATGTGTAACGTATATTAATAAGGCGGATGAAGTTGGCTCACCAGATTTATTGATTATTCCTGGCACGAAAAACACCTTGGCTGATTTGGCGTTTCTTAAAGAGAAAGGCATTGACAGGGCTATCCTTCGCGCTCGAGATCAAGGCAGCATGATTGCTGGTATATGTGGAGGATTTCAGATGTTGGGAACAAAGTTGTTGGATCCTGAAGGTGTGGAAAGTCAGATAGGTGAGCTGGAAGGATTGGGGTTGCTGCACGTGGAAACCACTTTTTTTCCGGAAAAAATAACCACTCAAGCCAATGCGGAGGTGGTTGCTGGATGTTTTTATGATGAAATGCCGGCCATTACTGTCGGTGGATATGAAATTCACATGGGAAAGACACGCTTAAATAGGGACGTTAAGCCCTTTGCCATGATCATTGATGAATCGGGTGCACCGACTCGGGCGGACGGTGCCGTGTCGGAAGATGGTAAGGTTTGGGGAACCTACCTCCATGGAATCTTCGATCACGAAGATTTTAATCGGGAATTGCTCTCATTCATATCAGACAATGAAAATATGGAGACGATGGTTCATCGAGAATCGTTTCTGGAATATAAAGAAAAACAGTATGGACTTTTGGCTGAAACCGTTCGTAAATCTGTCGATATGCGACGAATTTATGATATTTTGGAGGGTTCCTGTCAATGATGATACTGACGGCTTATCTGTTGGATCAACTGTTGGGAGATCCAGAACACTGGCCTCACCCAGTGCGTTTTATCGGAAAAATGATCACTATGTTGGAAAAAATTCTATATCCAGGCAAAAAAAGCTCCAACAAGGAGCTATTCTTTAGAGGGTTGTTATTAATGGTGTTGGTTCTGATGGGGACCGCATTGCTGGTCATTGCATTTCAGGAACTGTTTGAATCGCTTCACTGGACTATGAACCTGATTTTTTCTATTTATTTGGCATATACCACCATAGCGGTAAAAAACCTGCATCAGGTTTCTACTCAAATTTACGATTACCTGGCTGGAGAAGATCTCGAAAGCGCCAGACAAGCACTTTCCATGATCGTAGGAAGGGAAACCACTAACCTGGATGAATCAGAAATATCTCGCGCTGTGATTGAAACCGTGGCGGAAAACTTTTCTGACGGTGTGGTGGCACCATTATTCTATTTATTTTTAGGAGGGCCGTTGCTGGCCATTTTATACAAAGCCATCAACACAATGGATTCAATGATTGGATATAAAAACCAACGGTACCTTTATTTTGGTAGAAGTGCGGCTAGGTTGGACGATCTGGCAAACATGATTCCGGCAAGGATTTCGGCACTGCTTTTAGTGGCTGCTGCTCCAGTCAGTGGCCTTAACTGGAAACAAGCCTGGAAAATCATGCTTCGAGACAGGCAGCAACACAGAAGTCCTAACGCTGGTTATCCGGAATCTGCAGTGGCAGGAGCTTTGGAAACTCGATTAGGTGGAGATAACATGTACTTTGGAAAAAGAGTCAGCAAACCTAGCATGGGTGATGCTCAAAACCCCATTGAAAGGGAGATGATTCTTAAAACCACCAGACTGATGCGAACCGCATCTCTGATGTTTGTGATTACGATGGTAACATGTTTATTTTGGATAGGAGGCTTTACATGGGGCACGGCGGTAATATTTTAAAAGCAGCTCGGGAAAAAGGAATAGACCCTTTTCATATACATGATTTCAGCGCGAACATTAGCCCATTGGGTTTTCCGGAAGGCCTTCGACAAGTATTAAATGACACTGTTCGCAAACTATCAATCTATCCGGATCCGGAGTATCATGAACTGCGAAAAGCCATGGCAACTTATTCTGTTACTGATAAGGAGAGAATTATTCCCGGCAATGGAGCAGCACAAATCATTCATGATGCCATTCGGTTTATAAATCCTGGAAAAACAATGCTGCCGGTACCTACTTTTAGTGAATACGAAGCGGCGTTACGAACAACAAATAGCCAGATTACTTATTTTTATAACAATCCGGAACAAGCGTTTTCTTTAAATGAAACGCAACTGCTCCACTCTATGGACGAATCCTTTGATTTACTGGTTTTATGCAATCCAAACAATCCGACTGGCGCCCTTCTCTCAAGAGAGGCGATTTTCAGAATTTTGAATCACTGCCACAAAATTGGCTGCCAAGTGATGATTGATGAGGCTTTCATGGATTTTGTGGAAAGAGAGGAGCATTATTCCATGGTTCCTTTCATAGCAGAATGGAAGAACCTGATCATTGTTCGGGCCTTTACGAAAGTATTTGCCATTCCTGGGATAAGACTGGGATACGGAGTCTATGGCAGTCTGGAAAAGGCCAAAATACACGCCGATCAAATGATTCCCTGGAGCATCAATACTTACGCTGAGGCGATGAAAGACTTCATTAATACCAGGGAAGCGAAAGACTACCTGGAAGAAGTCAGGGAAATAATTGCATATGAAAGAAAGAGGCTCTACCAGGAAATCAAACAGATGGAAAATTATCATGTGTTTCCTTCGGCTGTTAATTTTCTTTTGATTCAGATCAAAAAAACAGATAAGATGACCGTGAAGGGACTTTGGAACCAATTAATGGAAGACGGGATCTTAATTCGGGATTGTTCCAATTTTAAAGGAATGCCTGATGACTTCTTTCGAATTGCCGTGAAAAACAAAGAAGAGAATCAACGATTCATTGATTCTCTGAAGAAGGCTCACGAAACTATTTTGTGCGATAAACGATGCTGAAGGTGTTGGGACCGCAGTGACAGGAGACAACACAACCGGCCTCTGTCATCATTACTTCCTTTGGTTCAAGGGTTTTTTTCAAATGCTCCCGAAGACGTTCTGCGATTTCCGGACAAAAGGAGTGATTAACGATCACCCGATTGGTATCAATGGGTTTAAGTTCCTTTTCTGTTAAGTTCATCATCTCTTCCACCAATTTCTCCCGTTTGCCCCTCACTTTTTTCTGTAAGATAATTTTTCCATTCGCCACATTAAGGATGGGACGAATACGAAGCATGTTTCCGACAATGTTCTCAAGCGATGTACAACGACCACCTTTATGCAGGTATTGTAGTGTATCTAAGGCAAAGTAGGTTTTAACTTTCGGTACCATTGCATGGATGGTTTCGGTGATTTCTTCCAAACTTTTTCCCTGAATGGCAAGATCGGAAGCCTCCAAAACCAACATCCCGATCCCGGCAGATAAATTCAGAGAATCAATGACTTCAATCCTGTGATCCGGAAACTCTGAAGCGGCAATTCTAGCATTCTGAATGGTAGATGATAGTTGAGAAGAAAGACCGATATAGAGAATATTCTGACCCGAATCGATAACCGGTTTAAAATAATCGATGAAATCCTTGGGAGAAGGACTGGATGTTTTTGGGTAAACATCTGTTTGCTGAACCTTTTCATAAAGCATCTTCGGATCTATGTCTATACTATCTCGAAATACTTCCTGGTCAAAATGAACATATAAAGGAACAACGTTAATATCACGTTGTAACAATTCACTTTCAGGCAAGTCACTTGTGCTGTCTGTCATAATTCGTATGCTGTTCATTATTTTGTCCCTCCCCTTAATATAATCACATACGTCTGTTATATTATAACGAAAACCTCCTTAAGATTCCAGCACGGGTTTGATGGTCCTTAGGATTTACTATAAAACAGCTTTTCCCCTCGTTTATGAAGGGTGGCGATAGACTTCTCTGGAACGTTCATTTTTGTGGAAAAGGCGTGTGTTATGTCAAAATTGTCCCGAAAGTGCATGGGAATAAGGAAATCAGGTTTTACTTTTTCGAAAAAGTATTGTCCCGCCAGATAGTAGGCATCCCCTAACCTGGGATCCACAGGAACAAAAGCCACATCTATCGTTTGGTTACTTATCAATTCAACTTCATCCTTAAATTCTTTTTCTTCCTGTTTTTGTTTCTCTGGTGAAAAGTCTTTCCAGTGCCACCAATTCAAATCTCCTGAATGAAAAAAGGATAACTGATCGACCTGTACCAGGAAAGAAACCCCTTCGTCCGTGGAATCATAGGTTTTTATAGTCACTTCATTAATTTTCAGGTGATCTCCCGGTTTTAAAAAGTGGATGTTCTGCTGATGATCCACTGGCACATCGTCGCTGAAGACATAGTGAATTCCCGGGAATTGATGAGACCAGTTCATGATTTCCGGCATAAAATGATCGCTGTGGTGATGGCTCACAAAAACATAAATATTTCTTTTTTCTTTTAACATTTCCGGAGTGATCCATTTTTTCATCAAAACCTGATTATTTTCGTCCGGTGGAAATACATAGTCAAATACCAGAAAGTGATCAACCGTCTCTACAGCAAACCCGCTATGGTAGAAATGTGTAATGGAACTGGTCATTGGTTTCATTCTAAACAACTCCCATGAAAGATTTATCCGATGACTACCACTGCTAAGACTCCCTCTTCTAAGTTACAAGAGGGAGATAAGCGGTGCTACGTCCCTGGATAACGGTTTCTAACCTTCAGATGGAGTTAAAAATCAACCTGAAGCTAAGAATCCTGTTTGTCCATACCAATACCCCAAAATTGGAAAATTTCACAAAGAAAGCCAGATTGCAGGTTTAATGAAATATGGTATAATTTGTGTAATCATCGACAATAATAATTTCAGGAGGCATATATGGCGCTCAACATTGTATTACATGAACCGGAAATTCCACAAAACACTGGCAGTATTGCAAGGACGTGCGTTCTAAGCGGAGCCAGGCTCCATATCATTAAGCCAATGGGGTTTTCTCTGGAAAGCCGGCAGGTGAAACGTGCTGGGCTGGATTACTGGCATTTATTAGATTTAACGGTATACGAAAGTTTTGCAGAATTTTTAACGGTACATGAGCCCACCAATCTCTACTGTGCGACCACGAAAGGTGATGCGCTTTACAGTGATTATGTTTATACGGATCCAACCTTTCTTCTTTTTGGAAAAGAGACCGCCGGATTACCAAAGGATATTTTAAACCGTTTTTCCGATCACCTTACAAAAGTGCCCATGATCAGGCATCAGGATGCCAGATCACTTAATCTTTCCAATGCGGTTGCGGTTATGGCTTATGAAGTGCTTAGACAATGGAATTTTTCAGGAATGCGTTAAAAGGAGGTATGATAGATGAGAAAGATCAAAATTGTAACCGATAGCATGACGGATTTGCCTCAGAAACAAATTAATCAGTATGGGATCGAAGTATTACCATTAACGATTATTTTTGGAGATCAGGAATATCGGGATGGTATCGATTTATCAAACAGAGCTTTTTATGAAAAATTAAAGCGCAGTGAAGTTTTACCGCGCACTTCCCAGATTTCTCCTGGCGACTTCGCTAATGCATTTCAAAAATACATTAAGGAAGATTATGAAATCATATGCATTACCGCTTCGTCTAAGGCAAGCGGTACTCATCAGTCGGCAGTTATTGCCTGCAATGACGTGGATGCGGAGCGAATCAGTGTGATTGATACCATGAGCCTGTCCTTTGGTGCTGGTTTGTCGGTATTGAAAGCAGTGAGGATGGCAGAACAAGGGCACGAACGCCAAACTATTGTAAAAGCCCTTGAAAAATCAGCACCCAGGGTTGACCATCTTTTTACGGTGGATACGGTGGAGTTTCTTCAAAAAGGAGGACGCATCAATCCTGGAAAGGCATTAGTGGCGAATCTTTTGAATATTAAACCAATATTAACCCTGAAGGATGGTTTGGTCGATCCATTGGATAAAGTGCGCGGCTCAAAAAGAGTCATGGATAAAATGCTGGAACTGGCAGTGTTCCGAAGCGGAAACTTTTCTGATAAAACCGTTGGTATTTCTCATGCAGATGCACCTGAGAGAGCAGAGGAACTGTATTCGAAAGTCAAAAAAGAACTAAAGCCAGCTGAAATCCTGATATCGGAAATCGGATGCACCATTGGGACACATACCGGCCCGGGAACGCTGGCAATGTTTTATTCGACTGAAGCTAAGAATCCTGTTTATGAAGGCGATCTGAAGATAAATCAAAGTGGGAGGTAATCACGTGAGATATGCAGTCATCCGTGGTGAAGGATATACGCTGGTCCATGTGCCGGATTTTGTGAGGCATAACAGTGTGTTTGCTACCCTGGAAAAAAGATTGGATACAAAGTCGGCATTTTTAAATGAATTGCCAAAATCATTAAGGAGTTTTCAAGAAGTAGTTGAATATATGCCTCATCAGGTTTACATTGGAGAAATGCCTCCGGAAGATTTACGGCATTACGAGTTACCCTGGTATGACAAACCGGCAGATAATGCCGACCGCTTTGGTGCTTATGGAGAAATTATGAGCCAGGATGAGTTTATCGGCGTTCTGAAAATGGCGGATGTTTTTGATTTAATTCGATTGGAAAAAGAATTTGTGACAAAGATCAGGAAGAAATTGATGCAACATCCACTTTTTAACGAAACAAAACTTCGTCGCTTAAAGGAAGGCGAAGCGGAGGAAAACATTGAATACCACATTAAAAACATGAAAGCCATGCCTTTGATTTTTAATGATCAAATAATAGGATGTGTAAAACGTGGTCATGAATTTGACCCTAATCTGACCGCCGAAGTGTTATTTGAAAACATGGTAACGAAAGCCTCCGGCATGTTAACGGCATGGAACCTGCTGGATCGCAATCAAATTGATGTGGCGGAAATCGATTATGTCATTGAATGCTCTGAAAGCGCAGCCGGTGATATGAATCAACGGGGTGGCGGTAATTTTGCAAAAGCAATTGCGGAAGGCATAGGAGCTATTAACGCTTCCGGGTCTGACACACGGGCATTCTGCGCCGCACCGGTACATGCCATTTTGGAAGCATCGGCACTTGTGCAGGCCGGTATTCATCGCAATGTGTTGGTTGTGGCCGGCGGAACTTCCGCAAAGCTGGCAATGAATGCCAAAGAACATATTCGCCGCGGCGTGCCGGTTTTGGAGGATATGGTGGCTGGATTTGCTGTTTTAATCGGTGAAAATGATGGTGTGAATCCCATCATTCGTACAGATCTTACGGGAAAACATACCGTATCAACCGGCTCATCCCCACAAGCGGTTATCACTTCTTTAATCACAGCACCCTTGGATAAAGGTGGCCTTAAGCTGAAAGACATTGACCGCTATTCCGTGGAAATGCAGAATCCGGATATTACCCGGCCGGCAGGAGCAGGCGACGTGCCGGAGGCTAATTATAAAATGATTGCAGCCCTGGGGGTTAAAAGAGAAGAACTGAATCAGAAGGAAGTGGCCACCTTTGGTGAAAAATATGGATTTCCAGGGTGGGCACCCACGCAAGGCCATATACCTTCCGGAATTCCATATATCGGACACGCTCACAAAGCCATTTTAAATGGTGAAATCGTTAGGGCTATGATTGTAGGAAAAGGAAGTCTTTTTCTGGCCAGGCTTACGAATCAGTTTGACGGAGTTTCTTTTATACTGGAAAAAAACAAAGGCGAAGTGGAAGACCATCGTGATCAGAAAGTGTCAGAAGAGGAAATCCGAAAAATGATGGCGATGATGATGAAAAAGATTGCTGAAGAATTATTGGAAGAAGAGACGAATGAATACTGAGGTGTAAATCAATGGCCAATCAAAAATATGCTCGCAACATAATGGGCCATCTCTTTGAAGAGATGGCAGAAATGCTGGAGACGGGTAAAAAATCCGGGAAAATTAAAATTGGACTAACAACACATGGCTGTGAAACTGGTATTGAACACTGGGTTAGAGCTGCTGAAAATTCGACGGCTCAAAGCTGTGATTTTGAGGTGGTACTGATTGGTCCAAAACAAAATACCGGATTGCTTCAGTTTGAAGCACCCAGTGAGGAGCAGGCTCATAAAAAAATGGAGACCATGCTGGATCATGGAATCATTGATGCGTGCATCACTACCCACTATGCATATCCTATAGGTGTTGCTTCTGTTGGCAAAATGACCACGATGGGAAAGGGAAAACAGATGTATCTGGCGACGACATCAGGTACCTCTGCCATTAATCGAGGACCTGCTATGACGCTTAACGCTTTGTATGGAATTATCGTTGCGAAAGCCATGGGGAACGAAAAGCCAAAGGTTGGAATTTTGAATGTGGAAAGTGCCAGACAGGTGGAAAAAGCGTTGATGCAAATAAATGACCGAGGGTATTCTATCTGTTTTGCGAAATCCATGAGACCAGATTCCGGTTGCATCATGAGAGGAAATGATATTATTGCCGGTACTCCGGACGTGTTGGTTCAGGATTCACTTACCGGCAACATTACAATGAAAATGTGTGCCTCCTTTATGAGCGGTGGAAACGTAGAAACCATTGGGGCCGGATATGGACCAGGCATTGGAGAGTTTTATGAACGTATTGCCATGGTCATTTCAAGAGCCTCCGGAGAACAAGTGGTGGAAAATGCGATCCGGTTTGCGGCACAGCTGGTGCGGGGAGATCTGATTTCGGTCGCGAAGAGAGAATTTCAAAGTGCGAGAAGTGCTGGATTAACAGAGATTCTGGATCAAATGCATATGGAGAAGAATGACGGTAAAAAAGAAGCATCAGTGATAACGCCACTGGGGGAACCAGTAACACACGGCATTACTGGAATCGACATCATGGACGTGGAATATGCTATGCAGACCTTATGGAAAAACGGAATTTATGCCGAAAGCGGTATGGGTTGCACAGGGCCGGTGCTTTTGGTAAGCGAACATAACTTGGAATTAGGAATTGAAAAATTAAAGCAATCCGGTTATTTGGTTTATGAAGAAAAAGAATGTTAACACATTCTTATCATGCAAAAAATATGCCAAATAAGCGATAGGTTTTGTTTTTCTCTTTAAGATTGTATTAAATAATGGTATAATATCCCTGATAGAATAACAGCAGAAATTAGCTCGTATGGTTCAATCAGGAGGCGATGAATATGGAAATGGGCTTTAATCTTAACTTGGAACAAACCCAAAAATTGGTTATGACGCCCCAGCTCCGCCAAGCCATTAAGATATTGCAATTCACCTCGTTGGAGCTTGAAGAGTACATTGAACAGCAAATTGAAAACAATCCTATGATTGAAATCAGTGAAGAAGATAAAAAAGTCAAAGAGGAACCGGTGGAAGAACAGAAGGTTGACTGGAAAGAGTATGCGGAAGACTTTGATAACTACGAATACTGCAAAGAAGCTTTTCATCATAACAGTGACAATGATTTCAACTATGAGAATATTATTTTTCAAAACCCTACCCTGCAGGATCATTTATTATTTCAGTTTAATCTGACTTACCTGGAAGCGGAATTTCATGAAATCGGTGAATACATTATTGACAGCCTGGACGATAACGGGTATTTACGGGTTCCTGTCAATGAAATTGCAGAACACCTTCACCAGGAAATCAGTGCGGTGGAGAGTGTTTTGGGTATTATCCAAACCTTTGATCCACATGGTGTCGCTGCACGTGACTTGAGTGAATGTCTGGTGATTCAATGCCGTCACCTGGGAGTTGAAAATGAAAACGTTTATGCCATTATTGAATCTTACCTGGATGAAATTGCCAGCAATAAATATCCTGCTATCGCCAGGAATTTAAATATTTCAACAGAACAGGTGCAGGATATTTGTGATTTTTTAAAAACCCTTGAACCGAAACCGGGAAGGAAATATGCCAGTATTGACAATCGTTATGTAGTGCCGGATGTGGTTGTGAAGAAAATTGGCAATGATTATTACATTCTACCGAATGAACGAAACACTCCTCGATTAACCATCCGTAAAGACTATAAAAAAATGCTCTCCAGCGGAGATGAAAACGATGAAGCCGTTAAGTTTTTGAATGATAAATTTAACAATGCCATGTGGCTTATTAAGAGCATCGAACAACGGATGCAGACAATCTATAAAGTGGTGGAACAGGTAGTGGAAAAACAGCGCTGTTTCTTCGAATATGGAAAAAAGCATTTGAAACCAATGACGCTGAAAGAAATTGCCGATGAAATTGATGTTCATGAATCCACTGTTAGCCGTGCTACCAATGGAAAGTATGTGGAAACTCCGGCCGGCACCTTTGAGCTGAAATATTTTTTCTCCAGCGGTGTCTCTGATGATACCGGCGACGGGCTGGCGTCAGAAAGCATTAAAAATTATATTCGTGAAATTTTAGATGATGAAAACCCTAAAAAACCAATGAGTGATGATCGAATTACCACGGAGTTGGCAGCAAAAGGCATCAAAATTTCCAGACGGACCGTAGCTAAATATCGGGAGGACATGAAAATTCCTTCATCATCCAAAAGAAAACGCTACTAAACCTTCCGAGTTGAAGAGAAAGCATCTTTTAGCTTATGCTAAGAACAGGGTACAGAATGTGCATCTGTTCTTTTTTGTAGATATCATAACGCAAAACAGAAGTGCAGTGATATTGGATTCTATTTCCATTGGAAATAAAATATTGTTCATAAAAAACCAAACTTTGGGTATCAATTTTGATGGGTTTATCACTATCAAAATGCTATAAGGCAACCGGAGAAACGCTAAATTGATTTTAAACCTGAAGAAGGAGGGATGGCATGACAATTTTAAGTAAAAGAAGAATGAAAGACATGAAACTGGAAGGTGAAAAAGTTCTGGTGCGCTGTGATTTTAATGTGCCCATGGATAAATCCGGGAACATTACGGATGACAGCAGGATTAGGGCATCTTTGCCAACGATCGAACATCTATTGAAGGCGAATGCCTCATTGATTCTAATGTCTCATCTGGGGAGACCGAAAGGAGAAGCAAAACCGGAATTAACATTGGCACCAGTGGCGAAAAGAATAGAAGAACTGCTGAAGCGAACAGTTCATTTCGCTGATGATGATGTGGTGACTGGGAAAAAAGCAAAGCAGATGGCTGCGGATTTAAAGCCGGGAGAAATAATGCTGCTTCAAAACCTTCGATTCCGCAAAGAAGAAGAAAAAAACGAAGCATCCTTTAGCAAAGAGCTGGCTGAGCTTGGAACTGCTTATGTTAACGATGCTTTCGGCACAGCTCATCGAGCTCATTGCTCCACAACGGGACTGGCGGAATTTCTGCCGGCCGCCATGGGTTTTCTCATTGAAAAAGAAATCGATATCATGGGAAAAGCCCTTGAAAATCCAGAAAAACCTTTTGTGGCGATCCTTGGAGGAGCCAAAGTTTCCGATAAAATCGGCGTGATTGAAAACCTGATTGATAAAGTGGACGTTCTATTAATTGGAGGGGGCATGGCCTTTACCTTTTTAAGGGCAGAAGGCTTCGAAATTGGTCAGTCACTGCTGGAGGAAGATAAGATTGAAATGGCAAGAGAACTTATTCATAAAGCAGAAGAAAAAGGTGTTGCCTTTATTTTGCCGGTGGATGTGGTTTCTGCCAGCGATGTATCGGAGAAAGCCCGCTATGAAATAGCGGAAATCCATCGCATGCCGGAAAATGGCATTGGCGTTGATATTGGACCCAAAACCATTGGTCTTTTTGAGGAAAGAATCATGAATGCCAGAACTGTAATCTGGAATGGACCGATGGGTGTTTTTGAAATTGATATCTTTGCAGAAGGCACAAAAGCAGTAGCGAAAGCCATGTCTAAATGCAAAGCCATCACCATCGTGGGAGGAGGAGACAGCGCTGCTGCCGTTGAAGAAATGGGCTTTGCCAAAGACATGACACATATATCCACCGGTGGGGGTGCTTCACTTGAGTTTCTGGAAGGAAAAGTGCTGCCAGGCATTGACGCAATTCCTGAAAAATAACTTCGGGATCAGAAATGAAACCATCTGGAAAGGAGCATTTTATGAGAATTCCATTCATTGCAGGGAATTGGAAAATGAATATGACGTGTCAATCGGGTATTAAATTGGTAGAAGCCATCTCAGAAGGGATGGGCGATACAGATGTAGAGGTGGCCGTGTGCTGTCCGGCAACACTACTGCATAGCATCCATGATGCGCTGAAGCATACGGACATAAAACTTGGAGCTCAAAATATGCATTGGGAAGATTCTGGTGCTTTTACAGGGGAAATATCAGCGGATATGCTGAAGGAAGCTGGCGTCTCTTACGTTATTTTGGGACACTCCGAACGTCGCCAGATTTTTGGAGAGACGGACGATCAGATTCATATGAAGTTGAAAAAAGCCTTTCAAAAGCTACTGACACCAATTCTTTGCATTGGTGAAACCCTTGAAGAACGTGAAGCAGAACGGATGAATGAAGTTCTTGAAACACAGCTGCAAAAGAATACGGAAACTGTTACTCCGGAAGAAGCAGCAAAGATGGTGGTCGCCTACGAACCGATTTGGGCAATTGGAACAGGTAAAACAGCAACACCGGATCAGGCGGCAGAAGCCATTGGGTTAATAAGAAAATGGCTAAGTTCAAAATATGGAGACACTATTTCCGAACAGATCAGAATTCTTTATGGTGGCAGCGTAAAACCGGAAAATACAACGGAAATTATGGAATCGGAAGATATTGACGGGGCATTGGTTGGTGGTGCCAGTCTCAAAGCCGAGGATTTTATTGGTATTATCAACTTTTAAAGAGGTTACAGCATCAGGAAGGAAGAACTTTTATGAAAAAACCTGTCGTATTATTGATTCTGGATGGATTAGGAATCGGAAAGAACACAAAAGGAAATGCAGTTAAAGCAGCAAACATGCCGGTTTTTCAACAACTTATGGCAGAAAACCCAAGAACACAACTTCAGGCCAGTGGACTTGCTGTCGGTTTGCCGGATGGCCAAATGGGAAACTCAGAAGTGGGCCATTTAAACATAGGAGCAGGACGTGTCGTTTACCAGGAATTAACACGCATCAGTCAGTCCATTAAAGACGGCAGCTTTTTTAAAAACGATGTTTTAGCGGGAGCCATGAAGCATGCATACGATAAGAGTAAAACACTTCATCTAATGGGACTAGTGTCTGATGGGGGTGTGCACAGTCATCTGGAACATCTTTATGCACTTCTGGAAATGGCGCAAAAATATGAAATTAAACAAGTAGCGGTTCATTGTTTTTTAGATGGCAGGGATACACCGCCACAAAGCGCCGTTGAATACATTAAGTCTCTGGAATCGAAAATGAGCGCGTTAAAGACAGGCGAAATTGCCACTATCTCGGGAAGGTACTATGCCATGGACAGAGATAAACGATGGGAACGGACCGAGCTGGCGTACAAAGCCATGGTTAACGGAGAAGCTTTGATGGCAGATTCAGCTGTGGATGCCATTAAGCAGTCCTACCATCAGGGAAAAAACGACGAATTTGTAAAGCCCACGGTTATCAAAGGAACAGAAGAGCAGAAATACCGGATTAACGCTGATGATGCTGTGATCTTTTTCAACTTTCGTCCGGACCGGGCACGTCAGATGACAAGAGCCCTGATGGATGAAGAATTTGCATTTTTTAAAAGGCCAAAAGGTTGTATGCCTCTTTATTATGTCACCATGACTCAGTATGACCAGACGATTGCTGGTCCAAAGGTTGCGTTTGTACCTCAAAGTCTTGTTAATACGCTGGGAGAGACTCTATCAAAAGCGAAGAAGAAACAGCTTCGCATTGCGGAAACAGAAAAATATGCGCACGTCACTTATTTCTTAAACGGTGGCGTGGAAGAGCCGTATGAGGGAGAAGAACGGATTCTAATTCCTTCTTCCAAAGTGGCGACCTATGATTTACAACCAGAAATGAGCGCGCCGGAGGTGACTGAGGCTCTGTTGAGCCGAATGGAAAAAAAAGACCTGGATTTGATTGTCCTGAACTTTGCCAATCCGGACATGGTAGGCCATACCGGTGTGATGGGAGCAGTTGTAAAAGCACTGGAAACCGTTGACGAATGCCTTGGGAAAATCGTTTCAAAAGTCCTGGAGCAAAACGGCGCACTCTTGATAACTTCGGATCATGGTAACTCGGAAGAGCTGGAAGATGAAACCACTGGTAAAACTGTAACAGCTCATACAACCAATCCGGTTCCCTTAATTCTGGCAGGGATGGAGCATACAAAACTTAAAGAGAATGGAAAGTTATGCGACCTGGCGCCCACACTATTGGAGATGCTGAAATTGGAAAAACCGGAGGAAATGACCGGTAAATCTCTTTTAGAATCATAAAATTATAGAAATGAGGAGTGAACGAAATGACAATGATAGCAGATGTTTACGGCCGTGAAGTCCTGGACTCCCGCGGCAACCCAACCATCGAAGTGGAAGTATATCTGGAAGACGGAACCATGGGCAGTGCCATCGTCCCCTCCGGCGCCTCCACGGGAATTTTTGAAGCTGTGGAACTGAGAGATGGCGATAAGACCCGCTACTTGGGTAAGGGCGTGATGCAGGCCGTTGACAACGTCAACAACATTATTGCCCCGGAAATCATTGGTATGGATGCCACGGATCAAATCAGCATTGACCAAAAACTGTTGGCTCTGGATGGCACCTCAAATAAAGGCAAACTTGGCGCCAATGCCATTCTGGGTGTTTCCATAGCTGCCGCCAAAGCCGCTGCTCAAAGTTTGGAGCTGCCTTTGTTCCAATATCTGGGTGGCGTCAACAGCAAACAGTTGCCTACTCCTATGATGAACATCCTCAACGGCGGCGCTCATGCCGATAATAACGTTGATATCCAGGAATTCATGGTGATGCCATTGGGAGCGCCCAGCTTCAAAGAAGGCTTGAGAATGTGCACCGAAGTCTATCACCATCTGAAAAAAGTGCTGCAAGAAAGAGGTTTGGCGACTGGGGTTGGAGACGAAGGTGGTTTCGCACCCAATCTGGATTCCAATGAAGATGCTCTGAAAGTGATCATTGAAGCCATCAAAAAAGCCGGCTACCAGCCCGGAAGTGATTTGAAAATTGCCATTGACTCAGCTGCCTCCAGCTTCTACAATGAGGAAACAAGCACCTATGAACTGACCGGTGAAGGCGTCAGTAAAACCGCCAGTGAAATGGTGGACTACTATGAAAGCTTGCTTGATAAATATCCTATCATCTCCATCGAAGATGGCCTGGCAGAAGAAGATTGGAGCGGATGGCAGGAAATGACGGAGCGGCTGGGTCATCGCATCCAGATTGTTGGCGACGATATTTTTGTTACGAACACGGAGCGGCTAAAACGAGGTATTGAGGAAAAGAGTGCCAACTCTATCCTGATAAAGCTCAATCAGATCGGCAGCATCACCGAAACCCTGGACACCATAGAAATGGCAAAACGCGCCGGTTTTACCTGCGTTATCTCCCACCGTTCGGGAGAAACCGAAGACAATACCATTGCCGATTTTGCCGTAGCAGTTAATGCTGGTCAGATTAAAACCGGCGCACCGGCCAGAACTGACCGGGTAGCCAAATACAATCAATTACTGCGCATCGAAGACATGCTGGCAGATACGGCCCAGTTTGGCGGAAATATTTTTTATAACTTGAAATAATGAAGTAAGAAAAGCCGAAGGAATCAACCTTCGGCTTTTCTATGATAACTGAAATTAAAAGATTGTTGATTTTAAAATATCCCTGTGATAGAATGTCTATGTTAACGACATAGCATGGGAGGTGTAAGCATGGGTGGATTAAGAATCATTTTAATGATTTTACAGGTAGTCGCTTCAATTGTACTAATCGCAAGTATTTTAATGCAGTCCGGTAAAAGTGCCGGTTTATCAGGCTCCATTGCAGGTGGATCTGAGCAGCTTTTCGGGAAGGAAGGCAGAGGTTACGAAGGTGTGCTGAAAAAAGTAACCACGGCAGGTGCGGTATTGTTTATTGTTGTAGCAATTATTCTTGTTGCAATCCAGTAATAGAGTGAATAAAACTAAATAGGAGGGACACAGAAAAATGGGTTATTTTTATGCTGCGCCAGTGGCAGGTATTATTGCACTTGTTTTTGCATTTGTGCTTGCACAAAAAATTGAAAAAGAGGATGCGGGAACTGATCGAATGAAAGAGATCGCTTCCTACATACATGAAGGGGCGATGACTTTCTTACAGAGAGAGTACAAAACCCTTGTTATTTTTGTTGCTGTTCTGGCCGTCGTTTTAGCGGTTGGAATAAACGTGCTGACAGCCCTTTGTTTCTTGATCGGAGCATTGTTCTCTGGCTTGGCTGGGTTTTTCGGCATGCAGGTGGCTACGAAAGCAAATGTTCGAACTGCTAATGCCGCCAAAGAGAGCGGTATGAATAAAGCACTTGGTGTTGCGTTTTCTGGTGGAGCTGTCATGGGAATGTCTGTGGTGGGTCTTGGACTACTTGGTGTTGGAGGATTGTTTATTTTTCTCACCGCTGCAGAAGGTCCTGAATCGGCGGCTACTATCATTACTGGCTTTGCATTAGGTGCTTCCTCGATTGCCCTTTTTGGACGTGTGGGCGGTGGAATTTACACAAAAGCCGCCGATGTAGGTGCTGACCTTGTAGGAAAGGTTGAAGCCGGTATTCCGGAGGATGATCCAAGAAATCCGGCAGTTATTGCCGATAACGTGGGAGACAATGTAGGCGATGTGGCCGGTATGGGTGCCGACCTTTTTGAGTCTTATGTCGGATCCATTATTTCAGCGATTGCCCTTGGACTGCTTGCACATGGCATGAATGGTGCTTTGTTTCCCTTAATTCTTGCAGCTGTTGGAATCATAGCTTCCGTTATTGCAACTTATTTTGTGAAGGGTGACGAAGATTCAGATCCGGCTAAAGCACTGCATCGCGGTACGTATGTCAGTGGTGCTATTACTGTGGTTGCAGCTTTTTTACTAAGCAGATCCCTGCTGGGAGGCCTTGGTGGTTTTATAGCAGTGGTTATTGGACTGATTGTAGGAATGCTTATTGGTAAAGTAACTGAAGTGTATACATCTAGTGATTATGAAGCTGTTAAGAGGATTGCAAAACAATGTGAGACTGGACCTGCAACAACCATTATTAGTGGTATGGCTGTTGGAATGCTTTCAACAGTATGGCCAATTCTGTTCATTGTGGTTGGAATTTTGGTTGCATATGCTTCAGCCGGTCTTTATGGAATTGCACTTGCTGCGGTTGGAATGCTGGCGACAGCCGGTATGACCATTGCAGTGGACGCTTATGGTCCCATTGCAGATAATGCGGGTGGTATTGCAGAAATGTGTGAACTGCCAAGTGGAGTCCGTAAAATTACAGACAAATTAGATGCTGTTGGTAATACAACAGCGGCTATTGGTAAGGGATTTGCCATCGGTTCTGCGGCCCTGACAGCCTTGGCACTCTTTGCCACTTATACAGCGGCGGTAGGATTGTCTTCCATTGATTTGACAGAGCCAACGGTCATAGCAGGATTGCTGATAGGGTCCATGCTGCCATTCCTATTCTCGGCATTAACCATGGAGGCTGTCGGTAAAGCGGCTAACGAAATGATCGAAGAAGTAAGGAGGCAATTCAAAACCATTGAAGGCATTATGGAAGGAACCGGTAAGCCTGACTATGCTAATTGTGTTGATATCAGCACGGCTGCAGCGCTGAGAGAAATGGTTATTCCAGGACTTTTGGCTGTACTGGCACCGATTTTAATGGGCTTGCTATTGGGTCCTGCAGCAGTGGGTGGATTGCTGGCCGGTGCTCTCGGAGCA
The DNA here is from genome assembly GCA_007134225.1 of Tindallia sp. Lineage (GTDB taxonomy): Bacteria > Bacillota > Clostridia > Peptostreptococcales > Tindalliaceae > Tindallia. The sequence continues at coordinate 12,786 of SLLE01000026.1, read as the reverse complement.
GGTGTCCTTTTGGCCATTATGATGGCTAATGCCGGTGGAGCCTGGGATAATGCGAAGAAATACATTGAAGAAGGTCACCACGGTGGTAAAGGAAGTGAACCCCATAAAGCGGCGGTTGTTGGTGATACGGTAGGAGATCCTTTTAAAGATACTTCCGGCCCATCCATCAACATTTTGATTAAGTTGATGACCATTGTATCCGTTGTCTTTGCACCTCTGTTTATAGCCTTTGGTGGCGCACTGACTAACCTTTTTTAAAATCTAATCATCAACCCCCTTTTGCGACGTTCAAAAGGGGGTTTTCTTTATTTGACTGAAACATAATAAATGGAGTGAGTTGGATGGAAATTGTTTATTACGCCATCATTAATCTGTGTGCTTTTTTGATCATGGGCTGGGATAAAAGAAGATCTATACAGAAAAATTGGAGAATTCCGGAAAAACATCTATTGTTTTTTCCATTATTGGGAGGTGCGCCGGGGATTTTGCTAGGGATGTATGCTTGGAAGCATAAGACAAAGAAACATTTGTTTTACATAGGGGTGCCTTTATTATATCTGATACACAGGTTTGCTATCATGCCGGTATTATATAATGCCCTGTTTTATATGGGAAACTGGTGGTAATATTATAATAGGTTGTTATGAAATGAACAGAACTGACTCAAGATTTGGCGTATTTGTGAATAATTATATTATGCGAACTAAAAGAGGAGGAACTAATATTAAAGAAACTATTGTATCATTTATGAAAGAGCAAGCATATCGACCGTTGCTATTGGAAGAATTGATGGAAGAGCTGAATATTGATCAGGATCAGAAGAAGATGTTTAAAAAAATTCTGGAAGAGATGGAAAAAGACGGCCAGATCATGCGCAACCGACATCAACGCTACGGAATTCCAGAAAAAATGGGTTATATGACCGGAAGATTAATAGGTCACTGGAAGGGATACGGGTTTGTTGATTCGGATCACCCGGATATCAGCTCAGTATATATCCCTGCCAATATGATGAAGGGAGCACTGCATCAGGACTTTGTACTGGTGAAAGTTAAGTATGAGCCAACAGAAGATTATAAAGCGGAAGGTGAGATTGTAAGTATCCTAAAACGTGGCTTGGTGGAAGTGGTGGGAACTTATGAAAAGAGCAAGCAACACGGCTTTTGCGTACCAGATGACCAGCGTTTTCATGCCGACATTTTTATTCCCGGCAAACAAAACCTAAAGGCGGCCAATGGGCATAAAATTGTGTGTAAAATTACATCTTGGCCGGAAAATCGACGAAATCCGGAAGGGAAAATTATCGAAGTGCTGGGAGATCCAAAACAGCCTGAAACAGACATGAAAGCCATCATCAAAAAACACCAGCTTTCTGAAGTATTTCCTAAAAAAGTATTGAAAGAAGCGGAAAACATTCCACTGGAAATTTCAGATAAAGAAATGAAGCGCCGTAGAGATCTCAGAAACCTTCGCATGGTTACGATTGATGGAGCTGATGCCAAAGACCTTGATGATGCAGTTTCCATTGAAAAGGTCAAGGATGACGTTTATCGTCTGGGAGTTCATATCGCCGATGTGGCGAATTATGTCAGATCGGGAAGTGGTCTGGATAAAGAAGCTCATAAAAGAGCCACCAGTGTCTATTTAGTAGACCGGGTGTTGCCGATGCTTCCGCCGCAACTTTCTAATGGGATTTGCAGTTTAAATCCACAGGTGGATCGACTGGCATTATCTGTTTTGATGGATATAAATAAAGACGGAAAGGTACTTCACCATGAAATTCTTGAATCTATCATTCAGACTGATGCTAGAATGATTTACGAGGATGTAAGTGATATCGTTGAAAACGAAGATAAAGCTCTTATGGAGAAATATAAAAAATTATCAGAAGACTTTTTTATGATGAAAGAACTTTCTGAAATACTACGTTCGAAGCGGCAGGAACGCGGTGCCATTGACTTTGATTTCCCGGAATCAAAAGTAGTTCTCGATGATGAGGGATATCCGGTGGACATCGTACCAGAGGTACGGCGAACAGCCAATCGGATGATTGAAGAGTTTATGCTGGCATGCAACGAAACAATAGCCGAACATTTTTATTGGCTTAAGCACCCCTTTATTTATCGGGTACACGAAGATCCGGACCCGGAGAAAATGATGCGCTTCAATCAGTTTATTTTTCATTTCGGTTATACGCTTAAAGGAAAACAAAGTGAAGTACATCCAAAAACACTTCAATTGCTGCTTAAGGAAGTGGAAGACAAGAAAGAAGGAAAAGTCATTAACACCATGATGCTTCGTTCTCTGAAAAAAGCTCGTTATACGACGGATCCTTTGGGCCATTATGGTCTGGCGGCCACCTATTACAGTCACTTTACTTCGCCGATCCGACGTTATCCTGATCTGGCAATCCACCGTATTATAAAAAATCACTTACACCGCGGGAAAGCCATGGAAGAATCAGAGGACAAAAAAATGATTTCCAGGCTGGAAGAAACTGCCAGACACGCTTCTGAAATGGAGCGAAGTGCAGAAGAAGCAGAAAGAGAGTCTGTTGATATGAAAAAAACCATCTACATGTCAGAGCGAATCGGACAGGAATTTGACGGCTTGATCTCTAGTGTTACCTCCTTTGGAATTTTCATCGAATTGGAAAATTCAGTTGAAGGCCTGGTTCGTCTCAGCGATATGGATGATGATTATTACCAGTATGATCCGGATCACCTTAAGTTGACCGGTGAAAGAACAAAAAAAACCTACACCATCGGAGATGCGGTAAAAGTCAGAATTGATGACGTCAATATGATGCAGAGAGAGATTAATTTTTCTCTGATTGAAGGGCGTTAAAGTATCGTGAAACGATTGACTAGCAACCTTAAATGGAGTAATATTAATATGTCAGAAACAACAAAAAACCGTTGTCCTAAGTTGGCAACAAAGAAAAAGGGGGAAAAATTAGTTGAAAAAGTATGGAAGTATTTTAGTAATGGTTCTGCTTATTCTTTCATTGGTTGTGACGGGTTGTGGCGGTCCTGATGAGCCGGCAGAGCCAGCTGAGCCGACAGATACAGAAGAACCGGCGGAAACAGGTGAAGAGGCAGAACCCAGCGATGACCAGCTGGATATCGTGCTTTTGATCAACGGAACCTTGGGTGATCGATCTTTCTTCGATTCAGCCCACAACGGAATGCAATTAATTGAACAGGAATTTGGAGCGAACGTAAGAACCATTGAAATGTCCTATGATCAAACCAGCTGGGAACCAACCCTTTGGGACGTTTCTGAGCAGGACTGGGATATTATCATTCTCGGTACATGGCAAATGCAGGAATACCTGGAAGAAATAGCACCGGAGTTTCCGGATAATCGCTACATTATTTTTGATACTTCCGTTGATTACAGCCTTGGCGGGCTGGATCATGTTTATTCAATTCAATATAAGCAAAATGAAGGATCATTTCTGGCCGGAGTTTTGGCAGCCAGTGTAACGACTTCTGATATGGAATTGGCAGACAATAGCCAGAAACTGATTGGATTCCTTGGAGGCATGGACATCCCGGTAATCAATGACTTCCTTGTAGGATATACTGAGGGAGCACTTTATGTGGATGAAGATGTAAAGGTTTACGTGTCCTATATCGGTGATTTCTCCGACTCTCCTCGTGGGAAAGAAATGGCGCTGGCTCAATACAACGATGGCGTTGACATCGGCTTCAATGTAGCCGGACAAGCCGGTCTTGGACAGATTGATGCGGCAGAAGAAGTGAATCGTTACGCTATTGGTGTAGATTCGGATCAAGCTATGTTATTCGCAGAAAACGATCCGGATAAAGCCGCTCTGGTTTTGACTTCCATGTTGAAGCGAGTGGATAATTCGTTGTTGCGTGCAGTGGAATTACATCTTGAAGGAACACTTCCGTATGGTGAAGCAGAAGCTCTGGGGATTCAGGAAGAAGCTGTAGGCTTAGCCAACAATGATTTTTATCAAGAGAACGTTGATCAGGAACTGAGAGACTACATTAAAGAAATAGAAGAGATGATTGATGCTGGTGAAATTACGGTTAGATCCGCTCTTGGGATGTCAACGGAAGAACTGGATGAACTTAGAGACTCTGTGAGCCCTTAATAAAACCATGACTGAGTCTGCATGTTAAAGAAAGAGGACAGGCCGGAACGCGTTCTGCCTGTCCTCTGTTTTACATACTGTTAATAGAAACTCCCGCCAATTATGACGGGAGTTTTAAGGATGGAGGTGTATCTTGAAGCAATGGAAGAAATTCTAAGAATGGAAAGCATTACGAAAGTTTATCCCAATGGTATTGTTGCCAATAAGAACGTAGATTTTTCCGTCCGAAAAGGCGAAATCCATGCCATCGTGGGAGAAAATGGTGCCGGCAAATCAACGTTGATGAAAATACTTTTTGGGATGGAACAGCCAGAAGAGGGAGAAATAAAGTTAAAAGGAGAAACCATCAACATTTCTTCTCCCAGCGCAGCCATACGTTATGGGATCGGAATGGTGCATCAGCATTTTATGCTGGTCCCAAGCCTGACAGTTGCCGAAAACCTGGTTATGGGTATTGAACCTAAAAGAAATAACTTTTTTTTTGATTACAAAAAAGCAGTTCAAATGACGGATGAAGTTTCGAAAAAATACAATTTGTCCATTGACCCAAAAGCAGTAGTGGATACCTTGGCTGTAGGCAAAAAACAGAAAATTGAAATCCTGAAGGCGCTGGTTCGAGGTGCTGAAATTTTGATTTTGGATGAGCCGACAGCTGTTTTAACACCCCAGGAAACCAAGGAATTGTTTGAGGAGTTAATTAACCTTAAGAATCAGGGTTTTACCATCATTTTTATTTCCCACAAATTAAAGGAAGTGAAACAAATCACCGATCGATTGACCATACTTAGAAATGGTCGAAGCATGGGAGTTCATGACACTAAAAATACCAGTGAACAGGAAATATCCAGGCTTATGGTTGGCCGGGACGTGTTGTTAAAAGTGGAGAAAGAACCGGCTAAGCCTGGCAAAACCGTTTTAAAAACGAATCAATTATCGTATTATAGTGATGCAGACACTCCGGTGGTCAAAAAAATTGACATGGACATAAAAACAGGTCAAATTTTGGGCATTGCAGGAGTGGAAGGAAACGGTCAGGGTGAGTTGGTAGATCTGTTGACAGGCATGAAGAAGGCCTCTGGCGGACATATATTAATTCATGGAAAAGAAACCACGGAGCTCTCTGTTAAAGAAGTTAGGGACATGAAAGTGTCTCATATCCCTGAGGATCGAATGATCTATGGAGTTTCTGGTGATGGAAGCATTGAAGAAAACTTGATTTCTGATCGTTTTGATGAAAAAAAATACAATATCAGACTTTTGATGAACGTGAAAAAGCTTACAGAATTAGCCAAGCAATTGGTCGCGGATTACAGCATCAGATGCGCCTCTGAAAAACAGCAGGTACGCATGCTTTCCGGTGGAAATATACAAAAAGTGGTTGTTGCCAGAGAGTTTTCCTCTGAGCCGGAATTGATTATCGCTAATCAGCCAACCCGTGGCATTGACGTAGGCTCAACAGAGTTTATTCGTAAGCAGTTGGTGAAACTGAGAGACAAAGGAACAGCTGTTTTATTAGTTTCTGCAGATTTGAATGAAGTGCTGGAGCTCAGCGACAGTCTCATGGTCATGTATGAGGGTGAAATAGTGGCTTATTTTCAAGATGCTTCGGTAGTCACTGAAATGGAGCTGGGCTTGTATATGCTGGGCCTTAAAAGAATGTCGGAAAAAGAATTGGGAGGTGTGATGAGTGGTTAGGAGAATATTTTTTGAAACAGCCAGAACGATTGTAGCCATCGGCGCTGCCTTTTTACTGGCCTTGATCATTATTTTTTCCGTCAGTGAAGACCCGGGTTTTGCACTTTATCACTTTATCGTCGCACCTTTGACCACCATGCGTTACATTGGTAATATTTTGGAAATGACCGTTCCCTTTATTTTTACCGGTCTGGCTATGTCGATGATGTTCACGGCAAAGCAGTTTAACCTTGGAGCAGAAGGTGGTTTTTTTATTGGTGCCGTTGGAGCGACCGCGGTTGCCATTACTTTTGAAATGCCTCCAGTAGTGCTGCCGTTTTTCGCGATTCTTGCCGGTGGCATTGCCGGTGGTTTGGGAAGTACTGTACCTGCTGTATTGAAAGCAAAACTTAACGCCAGTGAACTGGTGTCTTCTTTGATGCTAAACTTTATCCTGTTTTGGTTTGGTATTTTTCTCATCAACAATTATTTTCGTGATGAAATGGCTGGAGCCATGGCTTCCTATCGATTAAATCCAGACGCACGCCTCTTTAGAATTCTTCCTGGCACACGACTTCATTTCGGGTTCATCATTGCATTATTGTTCGTTGTTCTTGTCTATCTCTTCCTCTTTAGAACACGTTGGGGATATGCAATTAGAATGACTGGCCAAAATATTAAGTTCGCTGAATACTCTGGTATTAATACAACAGCCGTTATCATCTATTCTCAGATCATAGGTGGATTTTTAGCTGGGATTGGCGGTGCAGTAGAATTGCTTGGTATGTATAGTAGGTTTTCCTGGTTCCAGTCACCAGGATATGGATGGGACGGCGTTATTGTAGCCATCATGGCGAGAAATAATCCACTGCTGATTCCGATTTTTGCCATTTTTCTGGGGTACCTTCGAATCGGCGCCGATGTGATGGCGCGTTTTTCTGACGTTCCCAGTGAAGTAGTGGCCATCATTCAGGGGATCATGATCGTGCTTGTAACAGCAGAACGTTTGCTGGCGGGATGGAAGCATCGCGTGGTTGTCAGGGAACAAATGAAGCTGGAAGAATTGAAGAATGGAGGGTTGAATAATGGGTAGTCTTTTTGATTTAATTTTTTCTACAACCTTTGGATATTCCGTACTGAGAGTTACAACCCCCATTCTTTTTGCAACCCTCGGCGCTATGATTTCCATCAAGGCGGGCGTTGTTAATATTAGCATGGAAGGAACGATGTTGACAGCTGCCCTTACCGGTGTTGTTATCAGTGGTTATACCGGGAGTGCTCTGGCCGGCTTAATTGCAGCTGTTTTGATTGGAATGCTTTTAGGTTTGGTGTTAGCTTATTTTGCGTTGAACCTTAAAACAAACATTATTCTGGCAGCCATCGCCATCAATCTGATGGCTTCCGGAGGAACCATTTTCGCACTGTTTGTCATTTCCGGTGACCGGGGGATTTCCTCCTCCATTAACAGCCAGATGCTGCCAAGGATTATTATTCCAATTATTGACAGAATTCCAGTGTTAGGAGGTATTTTTTCCAATCACAATGTGTTAACCTATGTTTCTCTGCTTTCTGTAGTACTGGTATATATTTTGCTGTATAAAACTCCGCTGGGTCTTAGGATCCGTGCCGTTGGAGAAAATTCTCATGCCGCAGAATCTGTCGGAATAAGCGTTCGGAAAGTACAGTACATTTCCTTGATTATGAGTGGTGCTTTTGCAGGTTTTGGCGGCGCCTACATGTCCATGGGATATGTATCGAGGTTTTCAACGGATATGACCGCAGGTCGTGGCTTTATTGCCCTGGCAGCAGAGGCGTTAGGCATGGGAAGACCTTTGGGAGTGTTGCTGGCATCTCTTCTCTTTGGAGCTGCCGATGCTCTTTCCACTTCATTGCAGCGTTTTCGAATCCCATCAGAGTTTGTTCAAATGTTGCCTTATCTTGTCACTATTATCGGTTTGATTATATACGCTGTGAGACAATCTAATGCAACAAAAAGACATAAAATGGAGGATCGAGTATGAAAAAACCAATTATCATGGACTGCGATCCGGGGCACGATGATGCTCTGGCTCTTTTACTGGCTTTTGCCAGTGACGAACTTGACGTGAAGGCTGTCACAACCGTAGGTGGCAATCAAACCAGCGATAAAACGTTAAACAATGCCATGCGGGTGCTCAGTTATGCCGGCATTACAGATGTCCCGGTAGCACCGGGTGCCAGTCATCCTTTAATACGGGAGCTTCAAATTGCTCCGGAAGTTCATGGAGAAAGTGGTCTGGAAGGTCCGGAACTGCCGGAACCATCCTTCGCCAGTTTTGGCAAAAGCGCTATTGAATTAATGGAAAAAGTGATTATGTCCAGTGAAGAAAAAATAACACTGGTTCCCACCGGACCACTAACAAACATTGCTACGCTGCTTTTAACCATACCGGAATCGAAAGACCGTATTGAACGAATTTCTCTTATGGGTGGGTCTGCGGTAGGTGGCAACTGGACACCAGCAGCTGAATTTAATATTTTGGTGGATCCGGAAGCGGCGGATTTGGTTTTCCAAAGCGGCATCCCCATTACCATGTGCGGTCTGGATGTAACTCATAAGGCCCAAATCTATGACGATGAAATCGAAGCAATTCGTTCCCAGGGTGGAAAAGTTTCTGTTATGGTGGCAGAACTGCTGGATTTCTTTGCGAAGTTCCATAAAAAATTGGGTTTTGAAGGAAGCCCGCTTCACGATCCCTGCGCCGTTGCCTGGCTCATAAAGCCGGAACTTTTCACCTCCAAACATCTGCATGTGGATATAGAGACCAAAGGTGAGTTCACCAGTGGTGCCACCGTAGTGGATTATCGTGGTGTTACCGGCAAAGATCCCAATACCGATGTGGTGTATGATCTGGAACGGAAAGCCTTTATTCAATTGCTTATGGACAGCTTTAAAAAATACGACTGAGGTTTGGCGTAGAAGCACATCTGAAGAGGAGGATTGCTAAATGAAGATACCCGTTATCATAGACTGTGATCCAGGCACGGATGATACCATTGCCTTAACCATGGCTTTAGCTTCAGATCATTTAGATGTAAAAGCCATTACTACTGTTGCCGGCAATCAGACGGCTGAAAAAACAGCCGTGAACGGATTAAAGATTGTTTCTTTTTTGGATAAACAGGTGCCTGTGGCTAGAGGTGCAGAAAATCCCATCATGAGACCGTTGGTAACAGCAGGTCACGTTCATGGCGAGACCGGCATGGCACATGTGGTATTACCGGAACCTAAAATCGACTATCTTGAAACAAAAGCCTGGGATTTGTTTTACGAACTAAGCGTCATAAAAAATGAAAAAATCCACCTGATTACACTGGGGCCATTGAGCAACGTTGCTATTGCATTGATGAAATATCCGAAATTAAAGGATGGAATTTCACAGATTACCATGATGGGTGGAGCCGTTGGGTATGGTAATGATACGCCTGCAGCGGAGTACAATATTTATGCAGATCCGGAGGCAGCCAAAATGGTTTTTGAATCTGGCATTCCTATCACGATGGTAGGCCTGGATTGTACCCATCAGGCATGGCTCAGCGCAGCTGAAATTAATGCCATGGGGAGTCCAACGGAAAAAAATGGCATATGGCTGGCACAGGAAATGATGCATCACATCCATGCGTTTGCGACGCGGTTTGGATTTGAAGGAGCCATTATGCATGATCCTTCTGCCATCGCAGCCGTCATCGATCCGACGCTGATCCAAACAAAAGACTATTTTGTCACCGTAGAAACGAAAGGAGAACACACCACTGGCAAAACCGTGGTAGATACTCTTCGGGTTACGGGCCGAGAACCAAACGCACAGGTAGCCCTGGAAATCAACCGGGAAGGATTTGTGGAATTGGTGAAAGAGCTGATGAAACGTTATGAAAGTGGAGGCTTCCGATGTTAAAGATTTAATGGCTAGAAAAGGCAAAGCCCAACTTGCTTTCTAACATCTTAGATAGGAGGCTGGTTCAATGAAAGCTCGTCAAATGGAAATTAACCTGATGAAAAATGCTATTCCCAGGCTGCTCTCAGAGGAAGAACAAACATGGAATACCATTAAACAGGTTGAAGAGATGGAAGATCAACGGTTAAAAATGTGGTGGTATAGTGAAGTGCCTGGTTCCGGCGCACCGGAACGATTGATTATCGCAGCTATGCAGGACATGGAGAATCGTGGACTGGATGTTACCGCCGCCGAATCCTGGATAGATCCAGGATTAAAAGCATGGAAAGCGGAAGATATGGAATCCCTCCACCGTATCACTGCCCGTATTTTTCGAGAGTTGTTTCAGGCACCCCAAAATAGGAAAGATCCTTATTGGAGCTATGAAGAATTTCAGAGTTGGGAACAGTATGCGGACTGCGTATCATTTCCGAAAGCATACGCTGTAGATATCGAAGACAATTCTTTCATAGATAAAATCCATGCAGGCTGGTTGGCGCAAATTATTGCTGGGGCAATTGGTACTGCAATGGAAGGATACACCACAGATCAACTGCTGAAAACCTTTGGAGAAGTAAAAAATTACTTGCGCAAACCCAACACCTTTAATGACGACATTACCTATGAGCTAGCATTTTTAAAGGCTTTTTCAGAAAAAGGATATGAAATCACGGCAGCAGATATCGCCGATGAATGGGTGGCGCTTATTCCCTTTGGCTGGTCGGCAGAAGACATTGCACTTCGGAATTTGAAACTGGGAATTTATCCGCCTGAAAGCGGGATCCGCAGCAATCCTTTTTATGAATGGATAGGCGCACAAATGCGAGGCGCCATATGCGGCATGGTGGCTCCAGGAAATCCGAAAGAAGCAGCCAGATTAGCCTGGATGGACGGGTCCATTTCCCACTATAATAATGGCATTATCGGTGAAGTTTTTAATGCGATGATGGTATCCATGGCTTTTGGTGAAAAAAATGTTCGAAAAATACTTATTCAAAGCATAGACCTGATCCCTGAAACAAGTGAATATTATCAAGTGATAACCTTCGCTCTGCATCAATGTCAACAGCATCATAAGTGGTTGGACGCATGGAGAATCTGTGAAGAAAAATATGCCCGATACAACTGGATTCATGCTTATCCCAACGCAGCAGCAGAAGTCATCGCCCTGTGGTATGGGAATGGGAATTTTAATGAAACAATGGAAATCATTGCCCTGGCAGGTCAGGATGTTGATTGCAATGCGGCTCAGGTTGCAACTGTCCTGGGAATCGTTCTCGAGTCTGAAGGCATTGACGATAAGTGGAAAAAACCCATCGGAGATGATCTGGATACGTATGTCCGTGGCATGAAAAAAATGACCATTTCCGGTTTGACGGAATGGACGGTTCAATCCATCAAGCGGGCAAAAGAGGGGGAACAGCTCAATGAAAATAGCCGTAATAGGTAGCATTAACATGGACCTAGTATTACAGGTACAACGATTGCCTCAAAAAGGTGAGACACTACTGGCGGACCACTATGAGAAAGTGCCAGGTGGAAAAGGCGCGAATCAGGCTGTTGCTGCTTCCAGATTGGGAGCCGATGTCACCATGTTCGGTGCCCTGGGGAAAGATGGATTCGGCGATGAGCTTCTGGAACGGTTAAAGCAGGAAAAAATTCATACTGAAGGAATTCTGCGAACAGAAACACCTTCCGGAAATGCCATGATCACCATTGATGAACAGGGAAATAACACCATTATTGTTTACCCCGGCGCTAACTTTGACGTTACAGAAATCTGGATTCGTGATAAACTGGAGTTGCTGGAGGAAGCAGAATGGGTGATGTTCCAGTTGGAAACGCCCATGAAAACCGTGGAAGACGGTATTCTACGATTGAAAGCATCCGGAAAAAATATTTTACTGAACCCCGCTCCTGCTAAAGAATTACCGGATAGCCTCTATCCCATGATTGATGTGATTACTCCTAATGAAACGGAACTTGCTCTTCTTTCTGGAACAGAAGACATAGAAGCCGGCGCACGAATTTTATTAAAAAAAGGTGTGCGGCAAGTAGTGGTCACGATGGGGGAAGAAGGGTCCGTGGCCATTAGTCATGAACTAGCCATCGTAGGAAAGCCCTATCGAGTGAAAGCCATCGACACCACAGCCGCTGGAGATACCTTTAATGCAGCTCTGCTGGTTGCATTGATGGAAGAGAAAGGAATGAAAGAAGCCCTAAGCTTTGCCAATGCGGCAGGAGCGTTGGCCACTACAAAGCTTGGTGCTCAAAGTTCGTTGCCCACTAAAGAAGAAGTATTGGAATTGATGAAAAAAGGACTGAAGCAGAATGCCTGAAAACGTTAAAGTGATAGCACAGAATCGGAAAGCTCGGCATGATTATTTTATCGAAGAAGTATATGAAACCGGAATTGCGTTAAAAGGAACAGAAGTAAAATCAATTCGTGGCGGTAGAATTAATTTGAAGGACGGATATGCCCGGGTTGAAAATAGTGAGGTTTTCCTGTATAATGTACATATAAGCCCGTACGAACAGGGAAACATTTTCAATACGGATCCCTTGCGAGTCCGAAAGTTGTTATTGCACAAACGGGAAATACGCAAACTCATCGGATATGTCCAGCAAAAGGGGTATTCCCTGATTCCATTAAGGGTTTACCTGAAAAATGGGCTGGTAAAGGTAGAGTTGGCAGTTGCCCGGGGAAAAGCACAATACGACAAACGGCAGGACATAGCCAAACGGGATGCCGACCGTAAGATCCGGAAGGAACTTAGGGAGCGGCAAAAACAATAGAGGGGGCGTAATGGTTTCGACGGGGGTTTGGAGTTTTCGGAAGCGAGCCGTGTTTTAGTTTCGGGTACACGTAAAAGAACGGAACACCTAAAGATAAACGCAGACAACAATTACGCGTTAGCTGCCTAGTATAGGGTAGCTCGTTGCGCCTGAATGTCCCGCCATTCAGGGTCGTAACGTCATCTAAGCGGGGAACGTCGCAGGGGGTGCCTTGAC
>SLLE01000048.1 GCA_007134225.1 Tindallia sp. | reverse complement strand
GGCTAAACACCTTGACCTTCGAGACCTTTCACAACTATTTCTGGGGATCCGGTGAGTTAACGGATAAAGAGCGCTTATCTCAGGAACTGGACGACATGAGCCGCCGTCAATGGGTGGCATCTCAAATGGATGAGGATGTGGAAGAACTGACCTCTGCCATTGTGGATGAAATGCTCTTGGATGCTTTTAATGAGCATAATCAGGATATCGCGGCCCACATTGCCAGAGAAGTGGCAAATGATGTTTTAGGCGGGATTCGGATGGATATCCTTCATGAGGACGATACGGAGACTGAGGTTGGCGTAATGGCCAATGCGGGGCTGGCCAATGATATTTTGCAGGGCGATTACGATAACGCCAGCAGAAGCATTGCCGAAAGAGCGGGCAGGGCGCTAAGCGAAAGGCTTTCCGACGAAACCTTAAGACGCGAACTGGGTTCCGGTTTTGATCATACCAGTACGGTGGCGGAGAGCCTGGGTGCCATGATGGAAGGTGATTTCAGAACGGGTGCTGAGAATTTATCGAATCATATTATCAGCAATTCCAGGGTTCTGAGCGCCGGTAAACTTGCCATTGATTCCATCGATATGAAGATTAACAACTGGCGGGATGATGAAATCGAAAAGGCTTACCAGATTTACATCAACGGCGTGGAAAGCCGTATCCCCTGGTGGGGCTATAATGTGGAGGCCGGTGACTTTGACAGTTTGTATACCCAAATGAGCGGGCTGGCCCATAAGATTCAGTCGGATGCATTGAGGCGGTTTGCAGAGCGGCGGAATATGACTGTGGATGAAATCCCTCATGAGCGGGCGGAGGAAATTCGAAATCAGGCGGCCAATGACCTGGAAGAACAGTTTAAGCTGCGAAGGGAGCAGGATGCTGAAATAGAGAAGCTTCGGCAGCGCAATGAATACGTGGTGGATCGGATGATGGACTGGGATCTGTTGAACAGGCATAGGGATTTCTTCCCGGATGACATGCCCATTGAGGTTCAGGTGAACCGGGTCTTTGGTCAGATTGAGCGGGTCATGCAGGATACCGGCAGGTCCAGGGTAATTTACGATGAAGGATACTTTTTGGATCTGGAGGAGGACGAAATACGGTTGGAGCAGATTCTGGATGCTATCAGGACCAATTATCAGGAGGGGCACGAAGCCTATATGGAGAGGCTGGTTGAACTGGGGTTGATTGAGGAGGAAGTTGATCGTATCGTCTCCTATTTCGGATATAATGCCAATCCTCTGACGAATGAAAATGCGGAAGATAGCATTGGATCCAGTTTCCTGTACGATAACGTGGGGATCCCTCTTACGGAAGCGTTCAAGTATCTGGGGCCTATTCGGGTTCATGAGGACAACAGTTTTTCTGCCAGCACTTCATTGTCGAAAACCCTTAATTACCAGTTGGAAAGCGGTCACGACGTCACCTATCAGATGAATGTGGAGTATCTTCGTTTAAGTGGTTCTTTTACCAGCAATGACTGGGATGAAGGGTTAAGCGGTACCGCCACCTTTTATGCCCGGTTTTCCAGCCAGGCTCACAGCTCAAAAACCGGTGAGACGCTGGGAGTTGTAGGAACAGCCGAAACCCTTGCCCGGTATCAAAATGCAGTCAGAGGCACCATGACCTTTGTTGACGATCACAGCGGTCAGTGGCTTTGGGTGATCCGGGAGGTAACGGATGCGCGCAGTTCCGGAGGCGCCAGAGCCCGAACCACCAGCAGTGACGGAGTGGTAAGTGATTATGAAATAGATTCAGCCAGGACCGAGCTTGAACTGGCAAGACAAGCCGGCGGGCCAGAAGGAACCAATTTCAGTTTTCGTATTCTTAATCCTTAGGATCATTAAAGAACACTATATTCATCATAAACCAATAAACCAGGGGGATCGTCCCCTTGGTTTATTATTGAACCGCCTGATTATTTAATGCCGATGGAAACGTATTTTATCTCCAGGAAGCTTTCGATGCCGAAATGCCCTCCTTCTCTTCCCAGACCGCTTTCCTTAAAGCCTCCGAAGGGGGCTTGTACCGTTGCTGGGCCGCCGTCATTAAGTCCCACAATTCCGTACTCCAGTTTCTCCGAAACCCTGATGCCTCTGCTGAGGGATTCGGTGAAGACGTAGGAGGCAAGGCCAAATTGGGAGTTGTTGGCTAGCCGAAGGGCTTCTTCTTCTGTGGTGAATCGCTGGATGGGCAGCACTGGGCCGAAGGTTTCTTCCTTCATGATTTTCATGTCCGCTGTGACGTCCACCAGGATGGTTGGTTTGTAATAGTAGCCTGCCTGGTCGTGATCGCCTTTGTGGAATCCTTCGCCGCCGGTGATGAGTTTTGCTCCTTTGGAGAGGGCGTCTTCCACGTGTTCCTGCACTTTTTGGTAGGCCTTTCCGTCAATCAGCGGTCCCATCTGGATGCCTTCTTCAAATCCGCTGCCCATTTTTATGTTTGAAAATTCCTGGCTGAGCTTTTGGACGAAGGCTTTCTCAATGGATTCCTGCACGTATAGCCTGTTGGTGGCGATGCAAACCTGTCCGCAGTTTCTGATTTTTGCTCCCATGAGTTCGTTGACGGCTTTGTCCAGATTGGCGTCGTCAAACACAATGTAAGGAGCGTGTCCTCCAAGTTCCAGGGAGATGTGTTTAACGGTATCGGCGGATTTTTTCATTAGCATTTTCCCTACGTCGGTGGAACCTGTGAAGGTTATTTTTCGGACTCTGCTGTCTTCCAGCAGTGTATCTCCAATGATTTCCGGCGGACCTGCCAGTAGGGAGATAACGCCTTTGGGAATACCAGCTTTGTGGGCCAGCTTGATGATTTCCACGGCGCAAAACGGGGTTTGTTCTGCTGGTTTAAGAATTACCGGGCACCCAGCTGCAATGGCTGGCGAAATTTTTCGTGTTACCATGGAGGCAGGAAAGTTCCAGGGTGTAATGGCTGCTGTTACACCTACGGGTTGTTTCAGCACCATGATGCGTTTTCGGCTTGAACTGGCGGGGATGGTTTCGCCATACACTCGTTTGGCTTCTTCGGCGTACCACTCCACGAAGCTGGCAGCGGCTCTGACTTCTCCCAGTGCTTCTGCCAGCGGTTTTCCCTGCTCTGTCGTCATGGTTCTGGCGATGGTTTCTTCATTTTCCAGTAGAAGCTGATGCCATTTTTTCATATAACTGGCCCGGACCTGTGCCGGTAAATTGGCCCATTCTTCCTTGGCCTGTTCTGCTCCGGCAATGGCTTGAAGCACTTCTTCCTTTCCGGCTGCTGCCATTTTACCAACCAGGCTTCCGTCTGCCGGGTTGAGCACCTGGAAGGTTTCTCCCGTGGCGCTGTCTTTCCATTCTCCATTAATATATAGTTTTTCGGTTCTCATTTCTGTTGACCCTCCTGTGTTCTTTTGTTCTTTGTCTTGTTGGACGACAAATGTCAAAACTGAATGGTGTGCATATTGATAGGCTACCCATGGATTCATATCGATAAACACTCAAGGAACTAATTGAAAAAGCTTTAAACCAGGGGGACAGTAAACCAGGGGGACAGTCCCCCTGGTTTATGTTCTGGATATTTTGATGGTTTTTAAGGTATAATTCTGTTATGCGTTCATCCCTCGAAAATCATGGCGAAATGCCGTCTGGTGGATGAACAATCATAGAATCAGGAGGGCTATACGTTGACTAGAAAGCTATACTGGGAAAACCCATATCAAAAAGAGTTTCAGGCATGCATTGAAAAAGTGAGACCATCCAAAACGGCTGGCAGTAAGGAGTTGCTTCTTGACCAAACAGGGTTTTACCCCGAGGGTGGTGGACAGCCTTCAGACCAGGGCACTCTTTCCGGCCACAGGGTAACCTATGTCTATCTGGAGGATACTTCTATTTGGCATGTTGTCACATCCTCTGGAGAAGGGCTTAGTGCCGGTGATCAGGTGACGGGGGTTCTTGATTGGCCACGCAGGTTTGATCACATGCAGCAACACCTGGGCCAACATATTCTTTCAGCTGTTTTTGATAATTCATTTGATGCTCGTACCGTCGGTTTTCATCTTGGAGAACAAAACGTAACCATAGACCTTGATAAAGGGCCCTTTACACAAAATGAGCTGGATAGAGTGGAAGAAATGGCCAATAATATTGTATTTGATAATCTTGAGGTGCTGTCCTCACTGGTCAGCGATGAGGGTTCCCAAACCAATGAAATCCGATTGGTTAATATTCCCGATCATGACATTTGCGCCTGCAGCGGCACCCATCCTAAAGCAACAGGCGAAGTTGGTTTGATTAAAATCCTTAAATCTGAAGCATATAAAGGCGGTTGTCGTTTGACATTTTTGTGTGGAAAGCGGGCATTGGCTGCTTATCAGCATATTCACCAGCAGTCTCAGCAGGCTGCCGCCAGTTTATCAGTGGGTTGGCCAGAGTTGAGTGAAGCCGTCAAAGGATTGTTACAAGACAATAAACAGCTGGCAAAAGAGAATAAGGACATTCACCAACAATGGAGTACCCTTAAACGGGATCATTTACTTGCTGAAGCCCAGGTTTTCAGTGGAGTTCCTATCGTGACGATGTGTGATGATGCTATGGAATACAAAAGCCTCACTTTCCTTGCAAATTCATTTCGCCAGGCGCCTCACTGTATTGCTCTGTTGGGAATCACAAATCCTTCACCCCGGTTTGTGTTGCTAAACAACACAAATTCACCTTCTGTTTCCATGAATGAAATGTTAAAAGAAAGCATCCATCACATTGAAGGAAAGGGCGGCGGAAATGCCGCCAGTGCTCAGGGCGGTGGCAGCCGACCCGAAGGTCTTGCACCGATGTTAAGCGAAATCAGGGATGCCGTCATCGAAAAATTAAAATAAGACAAGAGAAACGTCCCCTTGTCCTTCAGGAAGGATTGCCTGAAACGTTCACGAATCATCTTTGCAAAATCTTCATCGTGTGTCAGTATAAACATTTGCAGAAAACGTTTCAGGGTGTTTTCCAGGTAGCAGCAAAGAGACTGGGTTCGGTTGGCATCGAGGGCTAACATGGGATCATCCAATAGGATCACTTTTTTTTGCAAGCTTGACTGGTCTTTTGTCATGGATCGAACAAAATAGATTAATGAGATAAGGTGTTTCTCGCTTTCGGAAAGTTCTTTTGCAT
>SLLE01000101.1 GCA_007134225.1 Tindallia sp. | reverse complement strand
CAATATCAACCGTTACCGGCTTTCCAATAATGTCTGTTTCAGAGAGACCGGTCAATCTGGTATAGGCAGGATTGATCAATACATGAATGCCTTTTTCATCGCATACGGATATGGCATCTTGAGTTGAGTGCAAAATTCCTTCCAGCAGACTCTGCATCTCTTTTAGCTGGTCAATTTGATCGCTCAATTTTTTTAAATCGCTGAGATCTCTAAAGACAGCAACCGCACCAGAGACAGTGCCGTCTTCTTCGTGAATCGGAATCCGGCTGATGTTGATGTTTATATCTCCTAACCGTGATGACTGATTAAGCTCCGCTCTCCCGGTGTTCATCACTTCAAAAAGCTGAGTTTCGGGAAAAAATTCTGAAATCTCGTTGCCAATGACCTCCTCTTTTTTAAATCCTGTAATGGCTTCAGCTGCCCGATTATACAACGTCACCATTCCCGTTTTATCAATTGCCATCATGCCATCATTGGTGGAATTCAGAATGACTTCCATCTCTTTGCTCAGCATTTTATGCAATCCTTCCTTTACTCTGCATCTCTTCTCATTAACTGAATTTCAAAGATCTCCGGTTCAAGTGAGACATCACTGAAAACCGTTTCGATATTCATCGGTAGCCACACTCTTGATGTCACTTCATGACTTCCTTCTTCCAAGTTTTCCAAATCGACAAAGATCAGGATGGTTCGACGATCCAGATTCTGAACGGTGCTTCCCAGTGCTGTCAATTCTACCTGGAATGCATCTGGTAACGATTCCTCTTCAACCATCAGTTCAGGGTTCAAATTCTCAAAACGGATATTATCTCTGCTCACTTCCACGGTGTGTGCTGTCATGGCTTCCACTTCGATTTCCACCAGTACTTCACTCTCGTCATGAGGCTGTACCTGATCAGGGAAGATGATCGGCACAAGGATTTCGACGTTATCCGATAGGTTGTCCAGCTCTAATAACTTTGTTCTAAGACGCCCAACATCCGCGAGTATATCTGCCTGCCCCCTGATTGTCACAGAGTTTGGTTGACTACTGATCCTGACAACCCTATATCCTTCTGCCCCCTCAATGTTTAGATCTAAGTCCACTGGTACAGTTTTCAACTGGTCAATGGTTGCGTGTACATCCACAAAACTCGTCTTCACATCAACTTTTTCAACTTCTTCACCTCTGCTGTTCAAAGCGCGTGGCGGAAGGCTTCTGGATAGACTTTCCGTTTCGTTGTTTAGTTCGAGCCTGACAATGATGGTTTCAACAGAGTTGACGTAACTTTCCGGTCCTTCAACCCATACCGCTCCGGGTTGCAACCTGGTTTCGCCCAGAACATAACCAGATGCAGGCGATCCCTCAATAGCCAGCTCAACATCAATCTGTTTTTCAACGATCCGCTCCAGATCCACTGTTGCATATCGAGGGCTAAAGTCAACCTCAACACCTCCTGGTGCGTTCACTTGAATAGGAATGGAGTTAGTACCCTCTTCGTACCCTCTTAAGTCAATCGTTGCATCGATGTTGTCCCGACTAATTCGATGCACCTGATCCCTGTTTCCAGTAAGTCGAACACGAATCGTTTGGTTCGGTTCGCCGGATATCACTAAACCGGACTGACGAATGATATTTTCATTCACCAATCGGACGGGAATATTCAATTCTTCACGAGTAATTCTTGGATTGATGACGCTCATGACATAAATCCATAATAAAAGCGCAAAAAGGATTGAAATCGTTTTTGCTGCTAAATTTTTGTTCAAAAATTTACTCATCTTTACGCCTCCACTTATATTTCCAGAACTTCCATTGCTGTTTCTCACTTATTTCAAAACTGTTATCAATGTATTTTTTTAACGTGTCTACGTCGAGAAATCGTGTTAATTTCCCATTTTCAGCAACCGAAATAGCCCCGGTTTCTTCAGAAACAATGACGACAATAGCATCCGACTTTTCCGTCACACCCAGTCCTGCACGATGCCGGGTTCCCAGTTCTTTATTAATCGTAGGATTATCCGTCAGTGGCAAGAAACAGCCAGCGGCCATTACTTTGTTTTTTCTGATGACCACAGCACCATCATGTAACGGTGTGTTTGGAATAAAAATATTAATTAGCAAGGCGCGCGATACAGCACCAGAAATTCGCGTTCCTGTTTCAATCACTTCGTTCAAACCAGTTTCTTTTTCAATCACGATGAGTGCGCCGATTTTTTGACGCGACAATGAACCGGTGGCTTCTCCCACTTCCTCCACCAGTCGGTTAATCTCTTCATGCTCGATATCCGCAATGGATTTGGTCAGAAATTTGGTTCGACCTATATATTCAAGTGCTCTTCTCAGTTCTGGCTGAAATACAATTAAAAGAGCAATTACACCCACGGTCATCGTATTTCTGAGGATCCAGTTAATGACATGCAACTGTAGCCAATCACTCATTTGTGTAGCAATCAGAAGCACCAGAATTCCTTTGATAAGCTGTTGTGCTCTTGTCTCTCGAATAAGCATATAAAGCTTATAGAAGACGAAGGCTACAATAGCCATGTCTAGCATATCCCATATGCCTATGTTTCTTAAAATAGTAAGTATTTCCTGCATATCGACACCCCTGATTATGTATAACGCTTTTTACGTTTCTATATATTATACCACTCCATCACCAATATTCCTATAGTATATCTTTTATGCCTACAGATTCATCCTTAGATTATTAAGTATTTATAAAATCCATATTGCATATTTATTCATTGTGCTTTATAATTGGGTTGTTACTATTCATTCAGACCTATAGGAGGGTTTTTTTTATGGCTAAGGAAAAAGCAGTTTTGGCGTATTCCGGCGGATTAGATACTTCTGTTATTCTTAAATGGTTACAAACGCATTATGATTACGATGTCATAGCCGTTTGTGTAGACGTTGGACAGGAAGAAGATTTAGAAGCCGTTGACAAGAAGGCGTTGAAAACAGGCGCAATCAAGTCATATGTGGTCAATGTAGCGGAAGAATTTCTGACAGATTACGTTTATCCAACTTTAAAAGCCGGCGCTATGTATGAAGGGGAATATTTACTGGGAACTTCCTTCGCACGGCCGCTAATGGGTAAGGTGCTGGTGGAAATTGCCGAAAAAGAAGGTGCTGTAGCAATTGCTCATGGTTGTACCGGAAAAGGAAATGACCAAGTTCGTTTTGAAACAACAGTGAAAGCATTAAATCCTCATTTAAAGATCATCGCCCCTTGGCGAGAATGGGATATGAAGTCCCGTGAAGACTGCATAGATTTCGCAGAACAGCACGAGATTCCGATTCCAGTAACCAAGAAGGACATTTACAGCCGCGATCAGAATATCTGGCATTTAAGCCATGAAGGCGGCAATCTGGAAGATCCCTGGAATGAACACGAGCAGGAAATTTACAAGATGACAACACCACCTGAGCAAGCTCCAGATCAGCCAACTTATGTTGTCATTGAGTTTGAAGAAGGAATTCCGGTAGGAGTTGATGGCGAAAAACTTCCTCCTGTCGAATTGCTTAAAAAATTAAATAAGCTGGGTGGGGATAACGGAGTAGGGGTTATCGACATCGTTGAAAACCGTCTGGTTGGAATGAAATCCAGAGGTATTTACGAAACACCCGGAGGAACGCTCATGTATGAAGCTCATAAGATTCTTGAAAAGCTTACATTGGATCGAATGACACAAAGCTTCAAGCGAACGTTAGCTGAACGTTACTCTCAGCTGGTTTATGATGGGCTATGGTTCACTCCATTAAAAGAAGCGATGGATGCTTTTGTTGATGTAACACAAAAACCGGTCACCGGCAAAGTGCGCTTAAAGCTTTATAAAGGCAGCTGCACTAACGCCGGATCATCTTCACCGTTCTCCATGTACAGTGAAGAATTTGCAACTTTTGGAGAGGATGAAGTGTATAACCAGAAAGATGCTGAAGGGTTTATTAATCTATTCGCTTTGCCGTTGACTATCCGTGCCATTATGAAAGAAAAAAGAAACAAAAAATAGTTATTCCGACTCCCTTTTAAGATAATGGAAAAACCTCCGCCTTGTCCAAGCGGAGGTTTTTCTGTTATCTATGCTTTGTGGTATACTGGTGAAAGGTTATTCATACCTTTAAGAAAGATGGTGATTCATCATGCGCAAAACTGCCTGGCTAACTGTATTGGGTATTATCGGATTTATCTACGTCGCTTCATCAATCCCTGGCCTAAGAGTTCTGCCAATCCTGAGGCAAATTACTTCCATTGCTTCTGGATTTGACTATGTGGTGGGAGGTTTATCTGAATGGATTGCACGTCAAATTCCGTTGAACTTCGGTGAATTAGCTTATATTGATACCGTTATGCAGGATTTCCTTGCCTATATTCGTGAAAATCCCATACTGATCGAGTTTTTTCTTCGTAAACTTGCTCATGTTATCGTGTTTTTCTTTTTAACCATTGCAATCTTTTTCCTGCTGTATCAGTATATTTCCCGAGCAAACCTGGCGATTGTTCTTTCGTTTATTGCCGGATTCTCGTTGGCGGTACTTGATGAATTTCGGCAATCTTTTGTACCAGATCGTGTCGCCAGTGCAGTAGATGTATTTATTAATATGATTGGCGTGACATTAGCTGTTTTCGTCATTATTTTTTCCCTCATTATTACCAGCGGGGAACGTTATCGATATTTCAAGCATAAAGGTGTGATGAAAAAACATAAACGAACCAGGTTGGCCACTGCATCGAAATTATCAGGAAGATATAAGAAAATGTAGTTTTATGCATAAAAAATCGACCCTTCGCAACCTTTGCAAAAAGCCGACCTTGATGGTGCCCAGACGCGGAATCGAACCACGGACACGAGGATTTTCAGTCCTCTGCTCTACCGACTGAGCTATCTGGGCATGGTAATGTAAATGGCGGAAAGGGTGGGATTTGAACCCACGGCCCCCAATAAGAGAGCGCTGGTTTTCGAGACCAGTTCCTTAAGCCACTCGGACACCTTTCCATGACTGAGTGTCTTTTCTATAAAAAAAATGGTGCGGGTGAAGGGATTCGAACCCCCACGGTCGCCCACTAGACCCTGAACCTAGCGCGTCTGCCAGTTCCGCCACACCCGCATAAACTATTGCTTCTTTCCAGTATTTCATAACTGGTATTGCTACTAAACGGTTTTAACTAAGCGATTCACACAGAATCGTTAGATTCTGGTTCTCTGCT
>SLLE01000155.1 GCA_007134225.1 Tindallia sp. | reverse complement strand
GAAATCCTGGGGCTCCGACTGTTAACCATTCATAATATTACGTTTCTTCTTCAACTCATGAAAGAAATGCGACTGGCGATTCGACAAGATTGCTTACTGGACTACTGCAAAGAATTCTACCGCTCCTATTACAAGCAAGAACTTGAAATCAATTTTCCTGGATAAATTGACAAGAAGCCATGAATATAGTTTAATAGGTTAAGAGAGCATACCATTCGGAAGGAGGAACATCATGCAGTTTTCAGGATTAATTATTCCTTTGGGTTTCCTGGCCATCTTTTATTTTCTCATTATCAAACCTCAAAAGACAAAAGAAAAGAAAATTAAAACGATGAGAGACAATTTAAAGGTTGGCGACGAAATTGTTACCATTGGAGGAATTTTCGGACGTGTTGTGAAAGTGAGAGACGATATCCTTACCATTGAAGTAGGTGCTGACAAAACCAAACTGACAATGGCGAAGTGGTCAGTTGGAAATCTGGTTAATGAAAATGAGGACGAGGATATTGAGAAAGCAGGCGCATAATAGGGAACTAGAGCATCTAAAGCAGCGGAAACAAAACCGCTGCTTTGTTGTTTTTTTGCAGCAGCATGTGATATAATGCTTAAGAACTTAATTAATGGATTGGAGGCGCAAGATCATGACAAAAAAACATATCAGAACATTAAATACTAATAATCTACCGGCAAAAGGGGAAAATACCGGATGTGGTGAATGCCAGACATCCTGTCAGTCCGCCTGTAAAACTTCTTGTACCGTGGGCAATCAGATTTGTGAAAAATAGGAAGGGTCATGATTGCATAGGCAGGAGTCCAAACTCCCTGCTTTTTCTTTTGTCAATAATCATTTTGATGTGGAAAGAAGGAATTTGAGTGGTGCATACGTTCAAACGAAATGGAATAGCGATGGCAGTGGACGTTTATTCCGGCGCGGTGCATGTGATAGACGACCTGATTTATCAGCTGCTCGGAGAAGATTCATTTCAGAAGGATGAACCTTCCGTCCGCCATCTTAAACATACATACGGTGACAAAATGGTTGAAGCTGCTTTATCTGAAATAAATGATCTGGTGGAAAGGGGAATGATGTATTCCCTGCCGGAACCGGAAGAAGAACAGATAACACACACAGACTCTGTTATCAAGGCCATCTGTCTTCATGTGGCACATGATTGTAATTTGTCCTGCGAATACTGCTTTGCAGCAGAAGGCACTTTTCATGGCGAGAGGGGCATGATGTCCGTAGAAACCGGCAAAAAAGTCCTGTCGTTTCTGGTTGAAAAATCAGGGAAAAGAAAGCAGCTGGAAGTGGATTTCTTCGGAGGAGAGCCATTGCTCAACTTTCCGTTGATTAAAGAACTGGTAGCCTATGGCAGAAACCTTGAAAAAACCAGCGGTAAACGCTTTCGGTTTACGCTGACCACCAATGCCCTGGCCCTGACGGATGAACATATGGATTATATCAATCAGGAGATGGAAAACGTGGTGTTAAGTCTGGATGGCCGAAAGGCTGTCAATGATCAGATGCGAAAAACCCTCACAGGTGAAGGATCTTATGATCTCATACAGCCCCAAATAAGTAAAATGGTTGAAAAAAGGGGCGCTAAACCTTATTTTGTAAGAGGAACCTTTACCGCCCGTCATTTGGATTTTGCGTCGGATGTGCTGCATATGGCAGACCTGGGTTATAATCAAATTTCTGTGGAACCAGTGGTGGGACCTCCCGAAAGGGAATACACCCTGCAGGAAAGCCATATACCGACTATTGAAAAGGAATACGAAAACCTGGCCGAGGCATACCTCAAGAGAAAGGGAACCGATAAGGCCTTTCGATTTTTTCATTTTATTCTGGATCTGCAACAAGGACCCTGCATGAAAAAACGTGCCACCGGTTGTGGTGCAGGGACTGAATATTTGGCAGTAACACCGGAGGGAGACCTATATCCCTGCCACCAATTTGTCGGACAGGAACATTTTTGCCTGGGAAATGTGGAATCGGGACTCGTGAATTTCAATCAACTGGAAAACTTTTCAAATGCCAATATATATAACAAGCCCGAGTGCAGGGAGTGCTGGGCAAAATATTATTGCAGCGGTGGTTGTCATGCGAATGCGTATTTTGCCAACCATAACCTGAATGAGCCTTATAAGCTGGGATGTCAGATGGAAAAAATTAGAATCGAAACAGCCATGACCATACTTGCAAAAGAAAGTGAGGAATCATCATGATTAAGGAAAACAACGGCCGATCTCCCCGGATTCACGCCTCTTGTTTTGTTGCGGAAACCGCCAGTGTGATTGGTAATGTGGTGATGGAAAAGAATGCCAGTCTCTGGTATGGTGTGATTGCCCGGGGTGACTATAACGATATTTTTATTGGAGAAGGGACCAACATACAGGATGGCTCCGTGCTGCACATCGCGTTTAATCATCCAACCATCCTTGGTAGTTATGTGACGGTGGGTCACAATGCCGTGGTGCATGGATGCACCATTGGCAATGAAGTGTTGATTGGAATGGGAGCCATCATCATGAATGGTGCTACGGTAGGCGATCAAAGCATTGTTGCGGCAGGAAGCCTGGTGCCGGAGGGGAAAAAAATACCCGACGGGGTTTTGGCTATGGGATCACCTGCAAAAGTCGTCCGGGAGCTGACAGAAGAAGAAAAGAAAAAAATTCGACTCTCTGCAGAACACTATATCGGTTTTGCAAAGGAACATAAAGCGGAGGCATAGAAAGTGCCTTTAAGGGAGGAAAGGATATGAAAGTAAGGTATTTTGCGTTTTTTCTCATAGTGGTAATCATTGCTGTCGTCGGCGTTTTTACAGCCATCAATGGAATGACCATTGGAGACATGGAAATTAAACCGGTTCAGGAAAGCATCAATCAAGGACTGGACTTACGAGGTGGTGTGTTTGTCATCTTTGAGGCAGATACCGATGCCACCGGCGATGAACTGGACCGGATCATCGAACAGACCATCAGCGTATTCCGAATGCGTGTGGATGGAATGGGACTGACAGAACCCGTGATCGTCCGAGAAGGTGATAAGAGAGTCCGTGTGGAACTTCCCGGGGTGGAGGAAGTACAGGATGCGCTGGACATGATCGGACGAACAGCTCAGTTGGAATTTTTAACACCGGATGAAAACATCGTGCTTACCGGAGGAAATGTGACCGGTGCCAGCGCCACCTATGTGGACCGGGAACCGGACCCAGTGGTGGTGCTGGAGCTGGATCAGGAAGGAGCCCGGAACTTTGCGGATGCCACCGGTGCTTATATCGGCGAACCGATTTACATTGTGCTGGACGATGAAGTGATTTCTGCTCCGGTGGTCCGTTCACGAATTCCCGACGGAGTGGCAACCATCAGCGGTAACTTTACCATTGAGGAAGCTTCCAATTTAGCGGCACTGATTCGCGCAGGTTCTTTGCCGGTAAACCTTAGTGAGGTTCAGACATCTACCATTACGGCCAGTTTGGGAGTTGACGCACTGAATCGAAGCATTGATGCCGCTAAAATAGGGATTGTACTGGTGCTGTTGTTTATGCTTTTAGTCTACCGGTTATCAGGCCTGGTAGCAAATATTGCACTAACCATCTACATTTTACTGGTGATGGCCATCTTTGTTTTCCTTAATGCCACATTAACCTTGCCAGG
This sequence comes from Tindallia sp., assembly GCA_007134225.1. GTDB lineage: Bacteria > Bacillota > Clostridia > Peptostreptococcales > Tindalliaceae > Tindallia. Next base: position 14,391 of record SLLE01000155.1, on the reverse strand, counting down.
CATTGCTGCGCTGATTCTATCCATTGGAATGGCAGTGGATGCCAACGTCATCATTTTTGAACGAATTAAGGAAGAGATAGCCAACGGAAAAAGCGTTCGCGTGTCCATCGATTCAGGGTTTAAACGCGCCTTTAAAACAATTCTGGACGCAAACATAACGACGCTGATCGCCGGAGCAACCCTTTATCAGTTTGGAACAGGTCCCATACGAGGATTTGCCGTCATGCTGATGATTGGATTGGTTGTCAGCATGTTTACGGCCATGGTTGTAACCCGGTTATTACTAAAATCACTGGTGGCTACCAATATGTTTAAAAACCCCAAATATTACGGAGTATAAAGGAGGGAATCTCATGGAAATCATTCATCAAAAGAAAATCTGGTTTTCCATTTCCGCGCTCATTATCCTGACGGCCCTTCTTTTTGCTGTGGTCAACGGGGTTAACACCGGGATTGATTTTACCGGAGGAACCATTATGGAGTTTGATTTTCACCAACAGGTGGAAGTCAGTGAAATTCGTCAGGTGACGAATCAATTCGATGCTGATGCCAGTATCAACTTTATTGGAGCAGAACAGGAACAGGTTCAAATCCGAACCATCGTGGACATGAATCATCAGGAGCGAATGGAAGTGTTTCATGAATTTCAGGAAAAGTATGGAATTGTTGAAAATGACTTTTTGAGAGCGGCACAATTTGGTCCGTCCATAGGTCAGGAAATACAGAATCGTGCGTACCTGTCCATTCTGATTGCTGCCGTTGGCATGCTGATTTATATTACTTTCCGATTTGAGTTTAGTTTTGGACTGGCAGCCATTATTGCCCTGATTCATGACATCCTCATTGTGGTGGCGGTGTTTATCATCTTCCAAATTCCTATTAACAGTCCCTTTGTGGCGGCGATGTTAACAGTGCTCGGTTATTCCATCAATGATACGATCGTCGTCTTTGACCGAATCCGGGAAAACAGAAAGCTCATGAAAAAATTCGATTTTACCAGCCTGACCAGTGAAAGCATTCGACAAACCATTAAGCGGTCTATCTATACTTCTGTCACGACGCTTATTACCATTGTGGCATTGTACATTCTTGGAGTTCCCATGATCAAGGACTTTGCACTTCCGCTGATTGCAGGCATTATCAGTGGAACCTATTCATCTATCTTTATTGCCAGTCCTGTATGGGTGATGATCAAGGAACGGTCGAAAGATCCGAACAAAACCTTTTCAAAAGCATAAGCAGAACGACAGCGATCCTTTTACGGATGGCTGTTTATTGCATCAGGGTGGGATTTATGCCCTTGAAACGGGTATTAAATGTTGAATAATCGGATTTAAATCGATATAATAGTAGTGTTATTCATCCATTAACGATCTTTAGGAGGTATCCCATGTCACTCCAGGATAAAATTCGCGAAATTCAGGATTTTCCAAAAGAAGGCATTAATTTTAAAGATATTACAACATTATTGAAGGACCCGGTTGCACTTAAAGAAATGATCGATGACCTGTGCGAACCCCTAAAAGGTGAGCAAATCGATTTGGTTGTCGGACCCGAATCGAGGGGATTTATTGTTGGGGTTCCTATTGCATACCTCTTAAATGCCGGATTTGTACCGGTTCGAAAACCGGGAAAACTGCCGGCAGCAGTCAGGAAATTCGAGTACGAACTGGAATATGGAACCGATTCACTGGAGATTCATGAAGATGCTGTACAGCCAGGTCAAAAAGTTGTGATCGTGGACGATTTATTGGCAACCGGCGGTACCATGAAAGCCACCGCAAAATTGATTGAACAGCTTGGAGGAGAAGTGGTTTCCATGCAGTTTTTGATGGAGCTGACATTTTTGAATGGCCGTGATCAATTAAAAGGCTATGAGATTCGCAGTCTGATTTCATATGACAAATAATCAGGATGAATCGAGAAACCTTGACCATTCATTGAAGACAGGGAGGTGAACACATCATGCTGGAAAACTTAATTACCATGATTGAAGAACATAATCCCAATTGCGACGTTGAGCTGATTATTCGAGCTTATCAGTTTGCGGAAAGTGCCCACGAAGGCCAATACCGTAAATCTGGCGATCGCTATTTTTCACATCCCGTTGAAGTCTCTAAGATACTGATTCAGATGCAAATGGACAGCAGTACCATTGCGGCCGGTTTGATGCATGATGTGTTGGAGGATACCCCCAATAGCTATGAAGCAATGAAAGTGGAATTTGGAGAAGAGATTGCGGAGCTGGTGGAAGGTGTCACCAAACTGACCAAAATGAATTTTGAGTCCAAGGAAGAAAAGCAGGCAGAAAACCTGCGAAAAATGTTTGTCGCCATGGCAAAGGATATTCGAGTGGTTTTAATCAAACTGGCGGACAGGCTCCACAATATGCGAACCTTAAAATTCCAAAGCGATGACAAGAAAAAGGAAAAAGCAAAGGAAACGCTGGAAATATTTGCACCTATTGCGCATCGTCTTGGTATGTCAAAAATCAAATGGGAACTGGAAGATCTGAGCCTTCTTTACATCGATCCCAAGGGCTACTACGATTTGGTGGATAAAGTGGCAAAGAAGCGGGAAGAAAGAGAAGCCTTTATCAATCAGGTCATTGCAGAACTCCATGGCAAGCTGGAGGAGTTCAATATAGAAAGTGAAATTTTCGGCAGACCAAAGCATTTTTACAGCATTTATAAAAAAATGGTGAATCAGGGAAGAGCCTTTGAGGAGATTTTTGACTTTCTGGCGATCCGGGTGCTGGTGGATAATATTAAAGACTGCTATGGCGTGCTGGGTGTGGTACACACAATCTGGAAGCCGATTCCAGGCCGTTTCAAGGATTATATTGCCATGCCAAAACCCAATATGTACCAGTCCCTTCACACAACCGTGATCGGTCCTAAAGGAGAACCCTTTGAAATTCAAATACGAACCTATGAAATGAATAAAATAGCCGAATTTGGTATTGCTGCTCATTGGAAATACAAAGAAAGTCAAAGTGACGGCGGCGAATCAGACCGGAGGGAAGAGAAATTGAACTGGTTGAGCCAGATGATGGAATGGGAGAAAGAAACCCAGGATCCGGCTGAATTTATGGAATCCTTGCGAGTTGATCTTTTCACCAACGAGGTGTTTGTTTTTACACCAAAAGGAAAAGTCATCGATTTACCTGCCGGGTCAACACCCATTGATTTTGCTTACAAAATTCACAGCGATATCGGAAATAAATGCGTTGGGGCTAAAGTGGACAGCAAAATGGTTCCGCTGAACTACAAACTAAAAAACGGTAATATTGTGGAAGTGCTGACATCAGGCCATAGCAATGGTCCCAGCAGGGACTGGCTGAAAATTGTGCAGAGCTCACAGGCAAAGACCAAGATAAAACAGTGGTTCAAGAGGGAACGACGAGAAGAAAACATAGCCAAAGGAAAAGATATCCTGGAGCGGGAAGTCAAACGAATGAACGTTCCGGCGCAGATTGCCCTTAAAGATAAAACCCTTACCAACATAGCCAAACGAATGAGCCTACACTCCGAAGAAGATTTATATGCAGCCATTGGGTATGGGGGAATAACCTTAGCTCAAGTGACGCCAAAAATAAGGGAATACATCAAAAATCAGGTTCCGCCGGAAGAATTGGAAAAATTTGCACCGGCACCTCCTAAAAAAGAAGTGGAAAAGAAAAAGCCGGGAACCAAAAGCTCAGGGGTCAATATAAAAGGAATCGATAATATTATGATTCGGTTTTCAAAATGCTGCAATCCGGTCCCCGGGGACGATATTATGGGATACATCACCAGGGGTCGGGGCGTATCGATTCACCGGAAAGACTGCCCCAGCTTGATGGATAGTCCGGAGCAAGACGAACGGACCATTGAGGTGGAATGGGACAGTGACAGTGAAATTGATTTTCAGGTAGAATTACAGGTAAATGCCCAGGATCGAAAAGGATTGCTGCGGGAAATAACACAAGTTCTTGCAGATGATAAAATTACTGTGAATTCCTTGAATGCCCGGACCAACCATAAAGATCAGACGGCGACTATTAACCTGGTAGTGGAAATCAGCAGTACGGAAGATTTGGATAAACTCCGGAAAACACTGAAAAGTTTAGACGGGGTGAAAGATGTATTCCGGGTGAAAACATGATGAAAAGGAGGATTTTATGAGAGCGGTTGTTCAGCGAGTTAAGTCAGCCCGTGTCTCTGTCGAAGGAGAAGCCGCCGGCACCATATCAAATGGATTGTTGGTCTATCTGGGCGTTGGGAAGCAGGACACGGAGAAGGACATCGACTATATGGTGGAAAAAATCACCAACCTCAGAATATTTGAAGATGAACAGGGAAAAATGAATCGATCCCTCGTGGATGAAGAAGGAGATATCCTCTGTATTTCCCAGTTTACATTATGGGGTGACTGCCGGAAAGGCCGGAGACCCAGCTTTACGGATGCCCGTGAACCGGGAGAGGCGGATGAGATGTATCAGCGTTTTGTTGACAAGTGCAAGGACAAGGGGATCAAAACAGAAACCGGCGTTTTTCAGGCTCATATGGAGGTCTCCTCTGTCAACGACGGGCCAGTCACCATGCTGATTGACAGTGAAAAGAATTTTTGACAAATTTTTAAACAAAAGAGGAAGGGGTTTATCATATGTTTTTAATGGAGAAAATAGTAACGGGGCCGCTTGAGGTCAATACGTATTTGGTTGCTGACAAAGCTACTGGAGACTGCATCGTCATTGATCCTGGCGGAGATGCGAAGGGAATTGTGAATCTGGCAGAGAAAAAATCCTGGACAGTCCAAAAAATTGTTCTGACGCATGGTCATGGAGACCATATCGGAGCACTAAATCAATTGAAGGAAAAGCTGAAGGTTCCCATTGCCATTCATCATGAAGATGCATCGATGATCGAAGATGGTCAACGAAACTTTACCGCCTTGATGAGTACCACCGTTGAAGCAGTAGCCGATGAGCTCCTGAAAGATGGAGACGAAATAAAGCTGGGCGAATCCGTTATCAAAGTGATTCACACTCCAGGGCATACACAGGGAGGGATCTGCCTGCTGGCAGAAGATATGCTGTTCTCTGGCGACACGTTGTTCATGCATTCCATCGGACGAACAGACCTGGAAGGCGGCAACCTGTTTCAGCTGTTGAGATCCATCAAAAAAAACCTTTTGGTGCTGGATGAGCAGATTCGTGTTTTTCCAGGACATGGTCCGGATACCAATATTAAAATGGAGAAAATGAGCAATCCCCATTTGAAATAACTGCGCCACCTGGCAAAGAACGGGAGCAAGAAATGAAACTGATGATTAAGGTCAAAAAACCGGCAGATGAATATGAAATACGTGAATTAACGCGCCTTTTTCTTCCGGAGCAGGATTTTATGGTTGTTAGCACGGATGGAATGGATGAGCATTCAGCCTTAGTGATCCAAACGGAATTTCAATATGAAAAAACGGAAACGAAGCTGGTGATTCACTCTTTTGGAAGAATCAGTTTAACCTGGTCATTCACCATCCAGACAGTGACGGATCAGAGAAAACAACGAAAAAATGAAAAAAACCTGTTAAAACGCTCCATTTTTGATTTATTGCAATCCTGGTATCCCCGGTGGCTGCCCTGGGGCATTTTAACAGGAGTAAGGCCTGTTAAAATTGCCCATGAAGCGCTTCGAAGAGAAGCTGACCCGTCCAAGGCAATCCGTCACATTCAGGAAGAGACATTGATGGCAGAAGAAAAAGCAGCCCTTATGACAGAAGTGGCTTGTCGACAGAGAGAATATCTGGGTGAACTGAATCCCAAAGCAGTAAGCCTTTATATAAACATTCCGCTCTGTCCCACAAAATGCAGCTATTGTTCCTTTGCTTCTCAATCCATTAAATCTCAGGATGATTCCATCCTTCAGGATTATTTGCAGGCTTTGCTGCGTGAAATGGAAACAGTTTTCCGTATGCTGAAAGAGAAAGAGCTTCCAATTCAGAGCCTTTATATTGGTGGCGGCACACCATCTGTACTTTCAGCGAAACAATTAAAACAGTTTTTTTCAAAACTTTCGGAGCTGTGGGATCTTCACGCTATTGAAGAAATAACCTTTGAAGGTGGGCGGCCGGATACGTTGTCGAAGGAAAAACTTTCCCTGCTTTCGGATTATCCTGTACACAGAATCAGCATCAACCCTCAGACGCTGCATGATAGAACCCTGCGGAGAATTAATCGCCGCCATACGGTGCAGGATTTTTTTTCTGCTTATGAAGACGCCGTTAAAACGGGTCTGATCAATATCAATGTGGATTTGATCATGGGATTGCCAGGAGAATCTCCGGAAGATTTTCAGCGGACCTTAAATAAGCTGGCAAGGCTGGATCTGAAAAGCTTGACCGTTCACTCCCTGGCGATGAAGCGAACCGCTGGATTAAAACAACAGCACTATCGTTTTGAATGGGAAGACCATCATGCCAGATCTGTCATGCAACTGGTATATGAATTTGCCAAATCTCAAAACCTGGAAGCCTATTATCTTTATCGCCAGAAACAAATGCTGGCCAATATGGAAAACGTTGGTTTTGCCAAGCCTGGAAAAGCATCCCTGTACAATATTCTGATGATGGAAGAAAAACAGACAGTTCTGGGAATTGGCGCCGGCGCCGTATCAAAACTGGTTTATCCTCTCGAAAACAGGATACAGCGAATTGCGGGCATAAAGGATCTTAAGATTTACCTGGAAAGAATGCCGGTGCATCACGAAAAATGGCGACGGGTGTTTGAACAACTTTAAAGGAGTGATGAGTGATGCCAGAAAAATCATATGATAAACGTACGCACATGTGCGGAGTGCTGACAGAAGCAAATATCGGACAACAGGTAACGCTAAACGGATGGGTTCAGAAAAGAAGAGACCTGGGCGGGTTGATTTTTATCGATCTTCGAGACAGAGCCGGGTTGGTTCAAATAATTTGCGACCAGGATTTATCTGTGCAGGCCTTCCAGGAAGCGGAAAAGCTTGGATCAGAATACGTGGTTTCCGTAACGGGTAAAGTGGAGAGGCGTCAGGCAGAAAACCCCAGCTTGGCAACAGGAGTCATTGAAGTGTATGCGGAGAAACTTAAAATTGTTAACGAAGCAGACACCCCTCCCATTTATATCAAAGACGATGATGAAGTAGCAGAAGGACTTCGACTGAAGTATCGGTACCTGGATTTACGCAAGCCTTCCATGCAGGCAAACCTGCTCTTAAGACAGCAAGTGTCCAATCTGGTGCGCTTATTTTTAACAGAGGAAGGGTTCGCAGAAGTGGAAACACCGATCCTGACGAAACCGACCCCGGAAGGAGCACGCGATTATCTGGTGCCTAGTCGTGTCAATGCAGGTAAATTTTACGCATTGCCACAATCGCCGCAGTTATTCAAACAGCTGTTAATGGTAGCCGGAATGGACCGGTATTTTCAGATCGTAAGATGCTTTCGGGACGAAGACCTTCGTGCAGATCGTCAGCCGGAATTCACGCAGATTGACTGTGAAATGTCCTTTGTTGACCAGGAGGATGTGATCGATATCAACAGCCGACTGCTTCAGCATGTCTTAAGAGAAGTTAAAGGCGTTGAATTAACCCAGCCTTTCCCACGCATGACCTATCAGGAAGCGATGGATAAATTCGGATCGGACAAACCGGACCTGCGGTTTGGTATGGAATTAATAGACCTTTCCGATCTGATGGCTGGTTCCGGATTCAAGGTGTTTGCAGATACCGTAGAGAAGCATGGACAGGTAAAGTGCATCAAGGTTGATGGCCAGGCAGAAAACTACAGCCGCAAAGATATTGGAAAACTGGAAGAAACAGCAAAAACCTATGGTGCCAAAGGGCTGGCATGGATGAAAGTGGAAGCGGAAGGTGTTGTAAATGCACCCATCCGAAAGTTTTTTACGGACGAAGAAATCGCAGCCATGCTTGAACGTACGAAGGCAGAAGATGGCGACTTGCTGCTTTTTGTTGCCGATCAACCCTCTGTGGTAGCCGCCGCACTGGGACATCTGCGAACAGAGCTGGCGGAAAAACTGAAGCTTTACAAGGAAGATGACTATCAGTTTGTCTGGATCACCGATTTCCCATTACTGGAGTATGATGAGGACAGTAAACGCTATGTGGCCATGCACCATCCATTTACCTCCCCCGTAGAGGAAGACCGGCTTAAACTTAAAACCGATCCGGCATCGGTTAAAGCACAGGCCTACGACATTGTGCTGAATGGGTATGAAATCGGTGGCGGAAGCATCCGGATTCACTCTTCCGAAATGCAATCAGATATGTTTAGAACCCTTGGCTTTTCTGAGGAAGAAGCGCAGCAAAAATTTGGTTTTTTACTGGACGCCTTCCGATACGGAACCCCACCTCATGGCGGGATTGCTTTTGGGCTGGACCGCCTGGTGATGATTTTGGCTGGAGAAGAGAATATCCGACAGGTGATTGCTTTCCCTAAAACGCAGAACGCCACCTGTCCACTGACAGATGCACCAAGCCTAGCCGATGAAAAGCAATTAGAAGAGCTTCATATTGAGCTGGCTTCCGGAAAAAATTCGAAATAATTGACAGGAAATCCTGTTTTGTTACAATAGAGTCAAATAAAGGTATAAGCAACGGACCGGCGGGAAAGGGGATGGCCATGAAAGAAGAAAAGCAAATGAGTGACTATATCCATCTGGAACGCGCAACAGAAGTGCTGAAAGAAATGGTGAAAATTTACAGCCCATATTTTCAGGAAGATCTAATTATGGAATACGTGTATAATTGGTTGAAGTCCCGGGGACTGGATGCTGTTTATCATCGCTATCACGAAAAGAAAGTCACCAATTTTCGCGGAACTAATGTCATCGGAAGGATGAAAGGCAAGGATGAAGGACCGCATATTCTTCTCAATGGACATCTGGACAGCGTTGAAATAAGTGAAGGTTGGACAAAAGATCCACTGGGAGCAGAAGTGGAGGATGGAAAACTCTACGGAGTTGGATCCGTGGACATGAAAGCCGGATGCGTAGCCATCATGCTGGCAGTGGAAGCCTTTGTCAACACTGTGGATTCCTTCAACGGAGAAATATTGTATACCTTTGTTTCAGACGAAGAAGGACCCTACGGCCTTGGTACGGATGCATTAATACTGGACGGAATCACCGACTTTGTAGATGTAGCCATTGTAACCGAACCTGGAGGCACGTTTACAGGCAATGAATATCCATCTCTCTGCCTTGGCGCCCGCGGCGGTTGGTCTTACACCGTTACAACATATGGGAAAAGTGCCCATGCAGCAACACCGGAAAAAGGCATTGATGCTATCGAAGATGCAGCCAAACTCATGATGGAGCTTAAAAAAAGCGAACTGAAAGAAGTTCCAAAACTGGGGAAAGGTTCTTTTGGCATCATTGATTTTCAGGGTGGCGGAGCCGCTTGCAGTATTGCAGATAAAGCATCCTTTACAGTGTTTCGGCATACGGTAACAGGAGAAGACTTAAGCTTTTTAAGAAACGAAGTGGATCTGGCAGCAAAAAGAGCGAACCTGAAAGGTGATTATTCCATGAAATTTCGTGAAGCACCCCATCCGGAAAACGGCGGCTATCACCCCTATACGATTTCTGAGAATAATCCTTATACCAGAACGATGAAAGAAAGCATCCGCAATGTGACGGGATTAGATCCCACCATTGGATATTTCCCCAGCATCGGCGATTTTAATTACCTGGGGAGCCGGGTGAAGGTACCGACCTATGTCTTTGGACCAGACGGTGGTAATTTTCATTCATCAGACGAATACGTCGATCTGGAAAGTGTTGTAAAAACCGCTGAAGTGATCTATGATTACCTAAATAGCATCCTTACCTAAGAATCCTGTTCATGTTGCCAAATTGTAACAATTGTGGTACGATAATCATATAGATATCCTGCCGTGTGCGTAAATTCGGCTTAGTTTTGAGCCAACACTAATACATTGGGAACTCGGGGTCCTGCAGTGGAATAAAAGCCCTCCGGGGACTTAGGAAGCCGCAGGCAGAGTACCCACCTGCGAGAGCAGGGTCAAAACAGTCGACATACGGCATGGCGGGTATTATCTTTAAAAACCCTTTTGTTTAAGGGGTTTTTTTTATCTAAAATAGGGAAAGTATAAATTGCAGGGAGAAAACCTGCTGATGGCATGGTAAGAAACGAAAGGAGCAGGAAGTATGAAACAATGCGGTCAAGTCATCCAGGCGATGGATGGAACGGCAAAAGTGAAAATGCAGCGACATTCAAGCTGCGCCGGCTGCAATGCTTGCAAAATGGGCTCTTCAGAAAAACCTATTGAACTGGAAGCGTTAAATCGACTGGATGCTCAGGAAGGTGACTGGGTTGAAGTCGAGATGAAAAGCGAATACGTCTTAACCGCTGCGTTTATGATGTATATGGTGCCACTGTTATTTTTAGTGGCGGGTGTGCTGATTGGAAACTTTTTGCTGGGAATGTTGGGAGTAGGTGTTTACAAGGAACTATTAACGGCCGTGATTGCCTTTGCTGCAACGGGACTGGCCTACTTGCTATTGAACCGAGGTGAAAAGAAAAGAGCCTTTAAAGAAAGAATGCTGCCATCCATTACCGATATAATCGAAAATCCGGAAGAAACATAGACAACGTAAAATGATTTCAAAGTGCAATTGAAAGGGGAGACGAATGTGATCATTGAATGTCTGAAAAACAAAGACCAGGAAATCTATGAGGTGATTCAGAAAGAAACCAGGAGACAGCGGGATAATATCGAGCTGATTGCCTCCGAAAACTTTGTATCCGTTGCTGTGATGGAAGCCATGGGAAGCCAACTAACCAATAAATATGCAGAGGGTTACCCGGCACATCGTTATTATGGTGGTTGCGAAGAAGTGGATGTGGCAGAAAACCTGGCAAGAGATCGAATGAAAAAACTTTTTGATGCAGAGCATGCCAATGTTCAACCCCATTCCGGATCAGGCGCCAATTTTGGTGTCTATTTCGCGGTGTTGAGGCCAGGTGATAAAGTGCTTGGAATGAACCTTTCTCACGGTGGTCATCTAACCCATGGCAGCCCTGTTAACATGTCCGGGTCCTATTACGAGTTTGTTGATTACGGTGTCGATGAGAAGACCCACCAGATTGATTACGAGAAGGTGTTATCGATTGCCAAAAAAGAAAAGCCAAAACTGATTGTGGCTGGTACCAGTGCGTATCCCCGTAAAATTGATTTTAAAAAGTTTCGGGAAATTGCGGACGAAGTTGGCGCCTATTTAATGGTGGACATGGCTCATATCGCTGGTATTATTGCAGCAGGACTCCATCAAAATCCATGCGCTTATGCGGATTTCGTTACCACTACAACCCATAAAACCCTCAGAGGGCCTCGGGGCGGTGCCATCCTGTGCAAGAAAGAGCATGCGAAAATGATTGATAAAGCAATCTTTCCGGGAATTCAGGGAGGACCATTGATGCATGTGATTGCAGCGAAGGCAGTTGCTTTTAAAGAAGCCTTGGAACCCGGATTTAAGGAGTACCAGCAACAAACGTTAAACAATGCCAGGCATCTGGGTACATCTCTGGAAAGTCATGGCTTTAAACTGGTTTCCGGCGGCACAGACACTCATTTGCTGCTGTTAGATCTGAGAAATAAAGGGATCACCGGAAAAGAAGCAGAAAAGCTGCTGGATGAAGTGAACATTACCTGCAATAAAAACACAATTCCTTTTGACCCGGAAAGTCCTTTTGTCACCAGCGGTATTCGCCTGGGGACACCTGCAGTGACCACCAGAGGAATGAAGGAAGACGCCATGGAAATCATTGCCGAAAGCATCGCCCAAATCATTGCCCATCCGGATCAAAAAGACCAGGTCCGTTCGAAAGTGGCTCAATTAAGTGAACAATACAGCCTCTATGAACCAGCCAGCTGCTAAGCAAGTGTATTTGTATCAGGGAGGGATGTCATGGTAACAAAAAATGTACTGATGACCATTCTGCAAAAGATACTCGAATCCATTGATGAAGGTGTTCACGTCATTGATCGTAATGGGTTTACCATTCTCTACAATAAGTCCATGGCCGAACTGGAAGGGATGTCCATCGATGAAGTGATGGGCCAGAAGTTTCTTTATGTCTTTCCGGACATGGATACAGAAAGCAGTACGCTTCTAAAGGTACTAAAGACAGAAAAATCGATACTGAATCAAAGCCAGGTTTATCTCAATAAGCAAAAAAAGAAGATCACCACCATTAACTCAACCATTCCTTTATATTATGAGGATGAAATTATTGGAGCCGTCGAAATAGCACGTAATATCACCAAGATCAAAGAACTTTCCGATGAAATTATGCGGTTGCAGCAAAGCCTTATCAAGCCGGCTTCCACAAAGAAAAAAAATCAGATTTCCTATTATACCTTTGAGAACCTGAAAGGAGAAAGCCCCAGCTTTTTAAAAGCATTGCGAATGGCAAGAAAAGCGGCTAAATCATCCTCCAGTGTATTGATTTATGGTGAAACCGGTACCGGAAAAGAACTTTTTGTTCAGGGAATACATTATGCCAGCGAACGAAAAGAACATCCCTTTATTGCACAAAACTGTGCCGCATTCCCAGAATCTTTACTGGAGGGGATTCTGTTCGGTACGACAAAAGGAAGTTTTACCGGTGCCATCGACCGACCTGGGATTTTTGAACAAGCCAATGGCGGGACGATTTTGCTGGACGAAATCAATTCCATGGGAATCGATTTACAGGCAAAGCTGTTGAGAGTGCTACAGGAAGGATATGTCAGAAGAGTAGGCGGATTAAAAGACATTCCCGTGGATGTGCGCATTATCGCCACCACCAACGAGGCGCCAGAAGATTTGCTCTTTCAGAATATCATTCGAAAAGATTTGTTTTATCGAATCAATGTCATCAACATCGTCATACCGCCATTGCGGGAACGTAAAGAAGATATCGACACACTCACGGAGTACTTCATTAACAAGCACAACAAAGCATTGGGTAAAACCATTAAAGGCATTGAAAATGAATGCAAAGAAGCATTTCATCAATACGGCTGGCCAGGTAATATCCGCGAACTGGAAAACGCCATCGAAGGTGCCATCAACCTGACCGTCTCCGAAACAGAATTAAAAAAAGATGATTTTCCAGAGTATCTCTTCCGGGAAGCAGAGAAAAAATTTGCACAAGCGCAAAATAGTTTGCACTTTGAAGTGGATACACCATCGCACTTGAATGAATTAATGGAGAAAATTGAGGTCACGTATATTAAAAAAGCATTGGCGACCACCAATGGAAATATCAGCCAGGCGGCGAATCAGTTGGGAATCAAGCGTCAAACCCTTCAGCACAAAATTAAAAAGTTTAAAATGCAATAAATTAACCAAAAACCCACCTTTCGGCATAAATGTTGCAATGTATATAGGCAACAAACGAATAAAGGAGGGTTTTTAATGGAAAATATCCGAGTGATTATTTGGGGTTTCGGAGCGATGGGAAGCGGAATGGCCAATATGATTCTTAAAAAAAAAGGCGTGGAAATCGTCGGTGTCTGTGAAAAGAATGAAAGCTTCTTTGGCAAGGAAATGCACGAAGTGCTTGGCATGGAAAGAGGCGAGCACAAACCGGTATATATTACCGATAATATAGACCAGATTGCAAAGGAAAAGAGTGCCGATGTGGTATTGCTCGCCACGGACTCCCACACGAAAAACACTATGGATAAAATCAGGCTCTTCGCCAGAAACAAAATTAACATCATCTCCATCGCGGAGGAGATGGCTTATCCAAAAGCCCAGGAGCCGATCCTGGCGGAAGAGATGGACAAACTTGCAAAAGAAAATGATATTACCATTTTAGGGACCGGTATTAACCCCGGGTTTGTACTGGACCTGCTGGTGCTGGCATTGACAGGGACCTGTGAAAAGGTGGACTATGTTAAAGCGTCCCGCGTCAACGATCTGTCACCATTTGGCAGCGCGGTGATGAAAGGCCAGGGAGTCGGGCTGACAGAAGAAGATTTTAATAAAGGCGTTGAAACCGGTACCGTAGTCGGTCACGTTGGATTCCCGGAGAGCATTCAAATGGTTGGCGACGGCCTTGGGTTTCAAATCGATAAAATCGATCAGACCCGTGAGCCGATCATCAGCATCATAGAAAGACAAACTGAGTATGCAAAAGTGCATGCCGGAAATGTAGCAGGATGCCGTCACTGCGCTACTGGTGAGGAAAACGGCGTGATTAAAATCGATATGGAACATCCACAGCAGATTCATCCCCACCTGGAAGGACAGGACACCGGCGATTACATCTGGATCAGGGGTAAGCCGAATATCAATATGCAGATCCAGCCGGAAATCCCCGGAGGCACCGGCACCAT
>SLLE01000188.1 GCA_007134225.1 Tindallia sp. | reverse complement strand
GCCACACATCCGAGAATCAATTCTGAATCATTTGCTTTGTTGAACATATCAACTTATAACTCCCTCCTATGGATGCGACAAAGAATATGCAAATCTCCATATTTCTTTTCATATCTCTAAGAAATGTTATTGTGAACGTGTATAACAGCATCTTTAAGTACATTAATTGCTGCATCCCATTCTTTTTCTTCCATAATGAGTGGCGGAGAGATTTGCAGCGCTTCACCTTCAACACCATCTGCTGTTCCTGTTACGCCAGCAAGTATAATCACTCCATGATTGAAACAATAATCAGCAATCTTACCAGATATGTTATAGGACGGTAAATAGGGGGTTTTTGTGATTTTGTTTTCGACTAACTCGACACCAAAAAGCATACCAATTCCACGCACATCGCCTACCATTGGTAAATCTAACAACGCTTCCCGCAATTTCTTTAAGAAGATTTTTCCGAAAACCGCTGCACGGTCAATCAAGTCGTTCTCAAGTGTGTATTTTAGAACTGCATTGGCACCTGCGCATACAATGGGCATCCCACTGAATGTATAGCTATGCACAAGAGCACCGGACCCCTTCTCGAAAAGATTCACAACCTTTTCATGGGCAATCACACTTCCAATCGGAACATATCCTCCTCCTAACCCTTTCGCAACGCAGATTAAATCCGGTGTCACTTGGAAATGATCTACAGCAAATGCCTTCCCAGAACGACCAAGTCCAGTAATGACTTCATCACAGCATAGCAATACATTATATTTGTCGCATATCTCACGTATGCGCTTCAAATAACCGTCAGGCGGAACGGTTGCCGTCGCAGTAGTCCCTATAATGGGTTCAAGTATGAAAGCTGCAACCGTTTCTTCGCCCTCGTATTTTATTACCCGTTCAAGTTCTTCAGCACAAGTAAGCTTGCAACTTGGATAGTTTAGATTGTATGGACACCGGTAGCAATTGCATTGAGCGATATGCGGCATGCGCATCAAAAGCGGTTCATAAATTCGCCTCCAGGATGGTCTTCCACCAAGGGATAAGGTTGCAAGCGTATTTCCATGATAACTTTGCCAACGAGAAATAATCTTGTACTTGCTAGGTCTTCCAGCCTCCACCTGATACTGCCTTGCAATTTTTATCATTGATTCTACTGCTTCCGAACCACCAGAGCAAAAAAACACACGCTTCATCCCTACAGGAGATACAGAAATAATCCGAGTGGCCAGTTCTTCTCCAATAGCACTTGTGAATGTTGCTCCGTAAGCGTATGTGCATTTCTTTGCCTGTTCATTAATTGCCTCAAGAACATCTTGAACTCCATGACCAATATTTGCAACTGCTACCCCTGCAGCACAATCAATATAGCGGTTCCCATCAGTATCATAGACGAAAACTCCTTTAGCATGGTCAACATATTGGTATTTTTTGTGCAAAGAGCCATGAAATACATCGCTTGAATTTTTATTCATGAAATACTCCCCCCAACTTAAATAGGAATGTTTTATTGAGACATTCCTCCGCATTAAAAACAATTTGCTGCATGTCCACTTCGTGGTAGCGGACCTTAATTTCGTGGGAAAAACGATAGGATTCTTTGTGATGTTACAAGGAGGCAATCCCGATTTGACTTCTGATCAATCTGAATCACTTTCACCGTAATCCTACATCCGTCATGTTTTCCATGCCAGACCCTCCATTCATGTTGTTCGTTCCAGATCGTTGCACAAAGCAGGTTTTTGAATTTCACAGATGCTTCTAATGACCACCCTCCTAGATTACAAAACTGATGATCACAGGAATGATTAACAGTTTCACTGTCAGCAGACGGACCATATGAAGAAGCACCACTTCTGTCGAGTTTTTCGAATACTCATCGGCAAGCAGAGCCATTGGGGTGATCCCGCCGGGTGCGGAAGCCAAAATACAGCAAATCATATCCCAGCTGGTGATTCTCCGAAGAATTCGATAGATTCCATAGGCGCTCAGGTACATAATCGCCGAAAAACCAATCATTGGCAGCAACACATTTTGAATGGAAGCAATCGGCGTTTGCACGGCATTCAGGGCGATCATGACCCCTATTCCCAGCATCATAACGGTGCGAACAAAGGAGGGGGGCGTTTTGAACGGTACTCCGGCCACAGAAAATCCGGCGATCAAAAGAAAGGATCCCATCATCGGACCGGCCGGAATTTGAGACAAGTGGCCCAAAAAACCGCCTGTTAACCCGATCCCGAAGGAGACCACGTGTGGCAGCATGCCGGAACCGCTCCATCTGTAACGTTTTAGTCGATTCATGCCTGCCACAAATCCACGCGTTCGCTGCTGAAATTCTTTAAAGGCTGTGGTTTTTCCTTTCGTTTCCTTTTTCGTTTGCTGAATCTTTTCAATAATGATCGGAAAAGCAATCAATGTCACCATCAATCGGGACAGCTGAAACAAAGATACGACCCCGACGCTGGCATTCAGTGAAACCGCCAGAATACCCATTTCGGCAATGCCGGCCGGGGCTGTACTGAGGAGCGCTGTGGCAATATCAATCTGAAAAACTTCGATCAGCACCCATCCCAATCCAAAGCTAAGGATCAGCGTCCAGGATATCATCAGCAAACTGGGAATCAGCAATCCCCGCATTTGCAGAAATATTTTGCGTGTGACTTTACAGCCAATAAGGATGCCCAGCAGGATCTGAAGCACCACCATAATATCATTGCTCATGGGCTCAAGATTAATCCCAAACAGGCTTACCAGTATAATCATGGCAAAAGGTCCCAGTAAGGCCGGGGTTGGCATTTGCAGCAAATAGAAAAGAAGATAGCCGAAAAGTGATATCATTATGAGGATAACAGGTTCTGGCATGGTCAAATGATTTCCTCCTCAGACAGGCATCTGAATAACGTGGTTTTTGGAGTTCTGAAGTATATTCATTGTACCATAAACAGGTCAGTGGATACACGTGGACTGTACCTGTTTAACCAAAAGAAGTATAATGGGAAGCGAAGCGGAAGGGATGTGATTCGCATAAAAAATCAGTTCATACTATTGTATACATCGATATATTTTGCCCTTGGAGCATTAACCTCATTGCTGGTGTTACACCTTGAAAGTGTTGGTTTTTCAGGAACTCAAACAGGGATTGTCATGGCAGCAGGTTCTTTGGTGCTCATTTTTTCTCAGCCATTCTGGGGAATCGTATGCGATAAAACCCGAAAAACCCTGATTGTCTTAAGACTGACTCTTTTTACGGCTGGTATCATTGCATTATTTATATCAGGCATTCAGCATTTTTATACTTTTTTGACATTATATTGCTTGATGCACTTTTTTCAGGGTGCAAATGCTCCTATATCAGACACGTTGGCCATCAACGCTTCAAATAAATTAGGCACAAATTTCGGAGCTTTACGTCAGTATGGAGCAATTGGGTTCGCCATTGCAGTTTTTATTGTCAGCAACGTCAGTGAATATGTCGGATTGCGGGTCATATTCTTTTTTTATTTTTCTGCATACATGATCCCAGCCATTTTTTTTCGACCCATAATTACAGTTGATGAAAGCGTGAAAGCGAACATACTCAGTGGCCTTAAGGACCTGATTAAAATTCCGGAATATCGCCTGATTCTCTTGGGCACATTTTTTATTTTTGGTCCTGTGGTTGCGAATAATAATTATTTCAGCCTGCTATTTCGCTATAGCGGAGGGTCGTTAGCCGGTATAGGCCTGGCATTTTTACTTTTTGCCGGCAGCGAAGCGCCATTCATGAAGCTCTCTGATCAAATCATCAAAAAACTTGGTATTGAGAATACCCTGATCATCGCTGCATCCATTTCGATGATCCGCTGGTTTTGGTACGGAAGTGGGCCTACTCCCGTATTGATGCTGACACTCTTTATTCTTCAGGGCCTTTCGGTAGGAATCTACATTGTCACAGCGGCTCAATATGTGGCTGAGATTTCGGTTCCAGAATTAAAAATTACCGCCATGACCATCTATTCGTCTGCAGGAATAGGGTTAGGTGGAATCGCTTGCCAGATGATGGGCGGAGTGATCCTGGATTATTTTGATGTGCTTACGATTTATCTGTTTTTTGGAGTTTCAACTATTCTTGGGATTGCCTGTTTGTTAAGAATCAAGTCCAGGAAGATAAAACAAGTCAAGTACCTTTCCCAATAATGGTTGGCCCACAGCTACCAATGTCAATTCTAAAATTAAAGAGGAGCTATTAAGCTCCTCTTTAATAAGTCTTTCTTTTAAAGCACGCCCTGCTCTTCCAAGTATCGCTCAGCTCCCGGGTGAAGCGGAATGCTCATTCCTTCCATAGCCTGTTCGATGTTGACATCCCGGCCTCTTTCATGCATTGCGGTCAAAGCTTCAAGATTTTCAAACATGGCTTTCGTAATTTCATAAACAATGTCATCTTCCAGGTTGGCATCCGTTACAAGAAGCGCTGGAATGGCGATCGTCATGATATCTTCGTCGACACCGGTATAGGTGCCGGCCGGTATGACTTCGGAAGCCGCATAATCCAGCTGCGCTTCGATTTCCGCCAATTTGTCCTGTTCGATTTGAATGATTTTTATGTCGTTGGTTGTCGCCATATCGACAACACCAGCGGTTGGAATGCCTGCCCAGATAAATGCGGCGTCGATGTTTCTATCCTGAATCCCGGTTGCCGCCTCTGAAAATCCAAGAAAGTCCTGGCTCAAATCATCGTATGACATTCCGTGAACATCTAAAATAAAATTGGCCATTACTTCAACACCACTTCCATGATCTCCTACCGCCACTCTTTTTCCGGCAAGATCTTCCACACTGTTAATTCCGGAACCTTCCAATGTTACGATTTGAACCAGTTCCGGGAAAAATCGGGAGATCCCCCGGACATTTTCAATTGGGCTTCCTTCAAATGCGCCTTCACCATGATAAGCCGAATAGCCGATGTTTGAAGCAATCAATGCGAGTTCTGACTGTCCCTGCCCGATCAGGTTAAGGTTTTCCACGCTGGCGCCTGTGGCTTCCACACTAACTCGAACACCTGGCACATTGTTGTTAATAACGTTTGAAAGCGCTCCACCCAGTGGATAATATGTGCCGGCCATTCCTCCGGTCGCCATGGCTAAATACCGAGTGTCTTCTGCAGGAGTATCTGTTTCTTCGGTTACTTCTTCAGCTCCATTTGTAGCCTCTTCAACTCCATTGCCGCCACATCCGAAGAAAACCAACCCTGCCATAAGCACCAGCAAAACGATCATCTTCATTTTTCCATT
>SLLE01000156.1 GCA_007134225.1 Tindallia sp. | reverse complement strand
GATTTCTCAAATCCAACCACTTCAAGGCCAAAGGCAATATTCTGCCGGACCGTCAGGTGGGGAAACAAGAAGGGTTGCTGAAAAATCATGGGAATCCGTCGTTCATCAGCTGGAACCCTGGTCACGTTCTTTTCGCAGATAAAAATCGCTCCCTGGTCCGTAGTTATTAAGCCCGCCGCCAATTTCAGCAAGGTGGTTTTACCGGTGCCGGAGTTGCCCAACAGGGTAAAAAACGAACCTGTCGGAACACGGAAACTGACGGATTGGATGACAAGTCGGTCGGAAAGTTTTTTTGATACATTTTCCATTCGAAGCATGCAAAAACTCCTTTAGAATAAATAATCCGTTCCCAAAACACTTCTGCGCACCCAGCGATCCGCCAGGAAAAACAGCAGAAGATGAATAGATAGAAATATGCTTCCCATGACAGCGCCGGTTCCCCACTGGCTGTTCATGATGGCCGGGTACATCAACATGGAAAAAGAAAGTACATTTCCGCCGCCCAGCAGCAACACGGAAAAAAGTTCGGAAAAAGAAAGCAAAAATCCAATACAAAATGAGAGAAACAGACCTGGCAGCAGCAGAGGCAACAACAGCTTTCGGTAATAGTAAGGAACATTGCAGCCAAGGGTTCTGGCAACTTCTTCCATCTCTGAGCCAATGCCTACAAGATAAGTGGTCAAAATGGCGGTGGAATAAGGCAGACTGATCAAAACGTGTGCCAGCACCACAGCTGTTTTCGAATTCGCCAAAGCAAGTCGTAACATCAACAGATGAAGACCGATCGTAAGAATCACCGCCGGGGCAAAAAGAGGTAATGAAATAAAGGCAAACCATCCGACGGAGGTATTATGCGGCAACCGGGAAAGGCTTCGAGCTGTCATTAACCCCAGGAGAGTGGCAAGAAATCCTGAGATGGCCGCCAGTTGAAGGCTGGTCAGCAGTGCCCGGAAAAACATCGGATTCCCACGAAAAGTACTTTCCCAGAATTGAAGTGAAAAATGACGGGGAAGCAATTCCGGAAAGGGTATAGCGGCAAAAAAGGAAAACAAGAGTACATACCCCATGGGAATCAACCAGAAAACAGAGAGCATGGTGAGCCAAAGCGTTTCAAAAGGCGTTTTGCCAGTCAACCCTTTCCATTTGAACCGGGTGGTGTTCCTGAGCAAATAATCCAGTGTGCCTAGATAAATTCCAGCGGTGATGAAGCCAAGCACCAGCATCAGTACACCCAGGGCCATGGCTTCCGAAAGGCTGGTCAGGCCGGGACGCAGATACAGGCTGTAAAGCTCGGCGGAAAGGGGCCGCGGACGGAAGGCACTCATCAAATGGGGAACTTCGAAAGAACCCAGAGCGTAAGCGAACAATACCAGGCAGCTCCATAGAATGACACGGCGGCTCAAAGGTAAATAAACCTGGAGTAAACGCTGTAGGCGTGAAGCGCCAAAGGTTCGGGCAACATCTTGATACTGACGGTTAATCCTGGTCATAACCGTTAGTGTCATTACGGTCACAAAAGGAATTCCCTTAAAAGCGTAAACCCAAATCATGCCCATCCCTGCAGAATCGAAAATAAGGGCGGGAAAAGCGTTTTTGTGATCAATAAACCCCAGCATCAATGCCAATCGTGAAATGAAACCGGCCTGTCCCAACATCAGAAAAGCCAGAAAAACAACGTAAAGGTAAGGCAAAATCATTCCGGCTTGCATCACTTTTTCGGAGAATTGGCGAAGCCAAGTTTTTTCACTGGTGGCAATGGCATAAGCAGTAATGGTTCCGATGACTGTCGACAGCAGCGAAGCACTGACAGCCAGATAAAGACTGTACAGGGCGTTCATCCAAAAGGAAGATCGGGACAGGTGGTTCTGGTAGTAAGTCAATGTCAGAGAGAAGATCGGTTCCAGCGGATCTGCCAGACTGACCTTTATCATTAAATAGAAACTGCCTGCCACCAGCATCGTTAATAGCAAAAAAGCTGGTAGAAGAGGGCGATAAGCTTTCGGCATTATTGGCCACCAACCTCTTCCTGCCAGATATTTTTAACCCAGTCAATGCTTTGTGCATGCATTTCCGGTAATCGATAACGGGCCAGTGATGCCAGGGACGGCATTCCCGGCTGAGCTTCGATTTCCTCTAAGTCCTTTTGAAAAGACGGCGGAAGCCGCACCGGAGCAAACGCCGGCATGTCGCCCCAGACTTCAGGCTTATATTTCTGGAGCTGAGCTTCAGGGCTTTGCAGGAAATCGATCACCAGCAGCGCCCCGGCTTTTTCAGGGGCATTGAAGGGGATAGCTAGATAATGGGAACCGCCAATGCTGCCAGTCTCAAAAATATGGGATTCAACGGTTTCCGGAAAAGTGCCTTCGCGAATCATTCCAAGCGTCTTTCCCACCTCAAATCCCATGGTAAAAATCGTCTCACCATTTCGGAAAAAATCATCCAGTTGGGCCTGGGAGGCAGGATATGCATTTCCCTGCCGCCATAAATGGGGTTGAAGCTCGAGGAAGTAATCAATGACCGGCTGGGAAATCTCCCAAAACGCTTCCCGGCTCATTTCACGACTCAGTTCGTCTTCTTCTAAACCGGTTAACTCATAGTACGCGCCGCGGATAAAAGCAGCACCTGCAAAATCATCCACCGGGTTGGGATACGTGAACATCCCCGGATTTTCTTTCGCCCAGTTCAGCAGCTCCCTGTAGCTTCCTGGGGGTTCCGCAATGATAGCGGTGTCATAGGCCAAGATCAGCTGTGCTCGTCCCCAAAGCGCCTCCATTCCATCGATGGGTACGCCAGTATCCAGATGAAGATCCGGAGACTCCGAATCATAAAATTCCTGTTGATTGGGCAACCAGTGTGTAAAAGGTCCCCATAGTAAATCCCCTTCCTTGGCGGTGCGGAAATTCTCGGCGTTAATCCAAACCAAATCGGCGGTTCCCGTGTCCATACCGCTTCGCTTCTCGTTTAAGAGTTTCGCCATGAATTCCGGTGCATTCATGGGGATTCGGCGCAGTTCTATCTGGTATTTTTCCTGAAGTGCCGGCGCCACCCATTCATCCATGTATCGGTTAACCTGCGGATTGCCGCCCCACATCAGAATGGAAATGCTGGTGCCTTTACCCTGCTCAACAATCTCCTCCCAATCATTGGGAGCAAAAATAGTTTTTTCCGGTACCGACTGAGAAGAATTGCCGCAACCGAAAAGCCAAAAGCCGGAAAGCGCTGCGATTATCAACAGGAATCCGGCATGCTTTATGATTGATTTCATCGAATCACTCCTCACTGCCTTTCTCTGCCTCTTTTTCCAACTTAATAATACGAATAAAACGGATGATTCCTGTGAGAAACATGGTGGCGTTAAAGAGCATCAATAACCAATACCTTGCAGCCGGCCACAGGATCATGGCTGTAAACAGCAAAAAAGTCTCCGTCCGCTCCAGAATACCCGGATCGTAATGCATGCTTTTTACGCCTGAGTTCCGAAATAAGGAACCAGCGGCTAAAAAGGTCGAAAAATTGAAAATCACACCGACAAAAAACAGCAAATGGGCCAGAGCGTGTTCCGGTGCAAGGGCATAAAAACCTAAAATAACAGCGGCTTCCACCATCCGATCCAGGATCAGATCCAAAAAGGCGCCGGTAGAAGAAGTCTTGCCGCTGATCCGGGCAACCGTTCCATCCAGTACATCCAGCAATCCGGAAAGCCAAAGAAACATCAGTGCAGGGACCATCCATTGGCGACTGACCAAATATCCGGACAACACGCCGGTAAGAAAGGCCACTATGGTGACGGAATCCGCTGAAAAACCGGTATGATGGAGTGTTTGGGCTACTTTATCAAAAGTAGGCTGCACGTATCGACGCAGTTTTGTATCAATCATGGGTGAGTCCTTTCTGATGCTTGCGAATCCATCCTGGAATAAGGGAAACGATAACAAAAAAAACGGTTCCAATGGCCAGGTAGACAAGAATTCGCCCTGGGTCGCCCTCCCCAGCCACCACAGAGCCTGCCATAAAACTATAAGCTGCAATTCCCGGAATCATACAGACCCAGGAAACCAGCATATAGGTAGGCAGGGGAATTCGGGTTAGTCCATAGGCGAAATTCTGCAGGTTAAAGGGAAAAAGAGGCACCATGCGGGTGATCATCAGCATGCGCCATCCCTGATGCCTGACGCCTTTGTCGATTTTCCGAAAAACATCATTGTCCCCCAGCCAGTGTTCCACCATGTCTCTGGCGGCGTACCGGGCCGTCACAAAAGCAGCAGAAGCACCCAGCGTTGATCCGATAGAAGTGAAAACCGTTCCCCAGATAGGCCCAAAAGCAAGGGCACCGAGAATCGTCACCGGAAAACCGGGTAGGAGCAACAGGCAGGCCGCAATATAAAGAAAAATATACACCACTGGCCCGATAAAACCAAAACTGGCAACCCAATCACGCAGCAAAGTGGCGTTTTCAAGCCGGATCATTTGGCTGATACCTGAAAAATGAACGAAGGCAATAAGAAACAGAAAGCCGCCGATGATGAGGAAATTTTTTCGGTGGTTCGGTTTCCCGGTCATTAGTCTGCCTCCGTTTCGCTATCTATCAATTGACTCATTATAAGTAAAAAAACATCCAAAGGATGACGGCTCCGACTGGATTTCATCCGAAGCATCGCTCCCTGAAAGCTGTTAACCAAGAACTCGGCCATGGCATGGCAGTCCAAACCCGGACTTTCCTGTTCCAGACATTCGGCGATTTCACCAACGATCTCCTTTAAAATTGCATCCACAGTACGGGCAATAGGATCGTTGATATCCCCCATTTCTTCGGACATATTCCCGAGGAGGCAGCCCATTTGAAAGTGGAGTTCTTCGAGTTTGGCAACGTTGGCATGAAAAAAACGTTTCACACGTTCTTTGGGCGGTTGCGAAGGATCTTTAAGAATACACAACATATTTTCCTTCAGATACTGATGGAAATAATGCAGTGCCTGAATCGCATAATCCTCCTTACTATTGAAATAGTTGTAAAAAGATCCTTTGGGAATGCCTGCGGCGTTGACAAGATCCTGAATGCCAGCTCCATGATATCCTGTCATGTAAATAACGTGGATTGATTTTTCAATGATTTCATTTCGTCTCTTTTGTTTTTTATCCATGCCAATAGTATACGACCAGTCATCTCGAATGTCAACGATGTAAATGAAAATTCAGAATAAGCATAAGCGGTCCCTATTACGGCATCAGCTATTTTGAAGTGAAACCAGGCAGCTTGATTACAAGCTGCCTGCATCATTATTTT
>SLLE01000051.1 GCA_007134225.1 Tindallia sp. | reverse complement strand
TAAGGAGGTTTATATGTTTTTCGACAGTCACGCACATTTGGGCGATAAAAAGTTTGACCAGGATCGGGAACAAATGATCCAGCGGGCCCGGGAAAAAAATGTTTCGCTGATTCTGAACCCGGGAGCCGAGATGTCCAGCTCGCGAAATGCTGTGAAACTGGCAGAGACCTATCCGGAAGTTTATGCGGCTGTGGGAATTCATCCCCACGATGCCCTAAACATGAAGGAGGAAGATTTACAGGAGCTGGAAGAACTTTCCCGCCATCACAAGGTGATGGCCATCGGAGAAATCGGGCTGGACTTCCATTACGATTTTTCTCCCCGGGATACCCAGCGATACTGGTTTAAAGAACAGCTGAAACTGGCGAAAAAGCTGAAAATGCCGGTGATTATTCACGACCGGGAAGCCCATGGGGAAGTATTTGAAACCCTGGAGGAAAGCGGCGTGGCGGAAACCGGCTGCGTGATGCACTGCTATTCCGGCAGTGCGGAAATGGCTTTGGAATATGTAAAACGCGGCATCTATATCTCCCTGGCCGGCCCCATTACCTTTAAAAATGCCCGGAAAGCCCGGGAAGTGGCACAGCAGATTCCGCTGGAATGGCTCTTCATTGAAACCGACTGCCCCTACCTGGCACCGATGCCACATCGCGGCAAGCGAAACGAACCGTCTCTGGTACCCTTTGTAGCAGAAGCCATCGCAAAGGAAAAAAGCTTAAGCCTGGAAGAAGTGGCATATCAAACCATGGAGAACGCAAAAAACTTTTTCAAAATACCATAAAATGTCAGATTGGGGACGGAGTAACTTCCGACACTTTTTCAGATTGAGACGGAGTAACTTCCGACATTTAGCTTCAGGTGGAGTTTTAACTCCATTTATCTTCCTCTTGTAGAAGAGGGGGGTCTTAGCGGTGGTATCATCGGATAAACGTTAGCTAGCGTTCATTGAAACACAAATGTCATATAACATAGAAGTACTGCAAATACTCGCTGAAAGAGTCGAGTTTATGCCGCGGAAGCCCGACTTGCTTGACATAATCTGACAGCTGTACTAGAATGAAGGCGCTTTAATAGAGCGTCTTTTTTTATTTGGAATTAAAGATGCAAAATAATTAGAAAGACTGAGATTCTTGGAATCTCAAAGAGAAAGAGGAGGAAAGTATGAAAGTATTAAAATGGATGGTGGTTCCTCTTTTTGTAGGCATGATGGTGACCACGGCGTTTATGCATCCGGCTACGAATGAAATAACCATTGAGGCGGGAGAAGAATCCATTGTGGTGGAAACCCGCGAGCATACAGTAGGAGAAGCACTGAAAGCAGCAAACATTCATCTCAGTGACCACGTTCAGGTTAATTTGGGCCTGGAAGAGAGAATTGAAGAAGGGATGGTCATTACCGTTGAGGACGTTATATCGGTTTCCCTGGAAATGGAGGGCGAAATCCACCAGCTCTATACTGCAAAACCTCATGTCCAGGCAGTTCTGGATCACATGGAAATTGAGCTGAAGGAACATGACAGGGTACACCCGGCTCCGATGAACACCCTGAAGCCTAATATGGAAATTCGTGTAATCCGTGTGGAAAAGGTACCGGATAATCAGGTGGAGGAAATCGCCTATCAAAGCATTACCCGCTACAGTGATGACCTGGAACCGGGCGAAGCGAAAAAAGTCCAGGAAGGAATGCCGGGAAGACAAATTGTTCAGAGAGCCACTATTTATCATGACGGTGAGCTGACAGGCAGTAAGGTGGAAAACAGGCACGTATTGCAGGCGCCTGTGGATGAAATCATCGAAAAAGGCAAGGAAAATGTATTGGTAACCAGTTCCGGAGAATTAATTCACTATAAAGAAGTGATTACCATGGAAGCCACTGCGTATGATGCCGGCTATCAAAGCACCGGGAAAAGCCCCGGCCATCCACAATATGGCATTACCAGAAGCGGAACCCGGGTTCGTCCCGGCGTGGTCGCCGTAGACCCCAACGTTATACCGCTGGGAAGCAAGCTTTATGTCCAATCAGCTAACGGGGGCAGTGACTACGGCCTTTCTGATGCAGAAGACACCGGCGGAGCCATCAAAGGAAATCGAATTGACCTTTATTACGAGAGCCGCTCCGAAGCCTTGCGTTTTGGAAGACAACAGGTTAAAGTATATGTACTGGAGTAAAGAAGGTTGAAGTTGGAAAGTTAGATCCCCTCTCCCCTTGCGGGAGAGGGATAGGCACAGTGGGGACACTTCCATAACAACTCAGGGAGCAGGAAGAACCATGACACCAATGGAAAGAATTCGAAAATTAATGGAAAGCGGAAGTTTTCGTTTTACCAAAAGCCTGGGCCAGAATTTCCTGACGGATGACAACATCCTGGAAAAACTGGTCTGGGCTGCTGGCATTTCAAAGGAAGACGCAGTCATCGAAATAGGACCAGGTGCCGGCACCGTCACCGAAAAACTGCTGCAGGCTGCCGGACCGGTTTTGGCGGTGGAAATCGACAAAGCCCTTATTCCCTTTTTGAAGGAAACCCTGGGCGATTATTCCAATTTAACCCTTTGGCATGAAGACGTGCTGAAAGCTCCACTTTTAGAATGGATTCAGACGCATTCCCCGGGAAAGCCTGTTAAAGTAGTCGGAAATCTGCCCTACTACGTCACCACACCCATCATTATGAAGCTGCTGGAGGATGGGCTCCCCATCCATACCATGGTTTTTATGGTACAAAAGGAGGTAGCCCTCCGAATGGCAGCATCACCGGGAACCAAAGATTACAGCGCCCTTTCCGTAGCGGTGCAGGTCTATTGCCAGGTGGAAAAAGCCTTCGATGTTTCAGCCAATGTCTTCATTCCCAAACCGAAAGTGGATTCAGCTGTGGTACGGCTTCGCAGACACGAAACCCCCCCGGCGGAAATAGAAGATCCAAAGCTGTTTTTTACACTGGTCAAGGCCGCCTTCGGCCAGCGACGAAAAACCTTGTCCAACGCCCTTTCGACGCTTCGGCCCAAGGAAGAAAAGCCACAAATCATCAAATTGCTAAGGGAAGCTAATATCGACCCAGTCCGTCGTGGAGAGACCCTGAATATTCAGGAATTTGCGAATATTACACATTTATGGAAAAAAACATTCCCTTATAATACAATGGAGCCGGACAAAAAGTAGGATTGGGACGGAGTAACTTCCGACATTTAAGAACAAACCCGCCGCAGGCGGGTTTGTTCTTACAGTAACTGATTATTCACTTCATCCGAATCCTTATAACAGAGGCGGCAATACTTAGGCGCCACATCCTGCCACACTTCATCCTCACTGCGTTCACCCGTGAAATAATCCTTAAGAATTTCGCCATCCTTCATTTCCACAATCCGATCCGACTTAGCGGCGAGATGGTCGTTATGTGTCACATTGATAAACGCCGTATTCAGCCGGGCATTAATCTCCCGCATCAGTTCATAAACCTGTTCCGTTGTTTCGCTGTCCAAATTCCCGGTCGGTTCATCCGCCAAAATCATGGCAGGCTCGTTAATCAATGACCGTGCGATGGCCACCCGTTGCTGCTGACCACCGGAAAGATCTGTTGCCTTGTTATTCATTCGATCTTTCAGGCCCACCAGCTCCAGCAGTTCTTTCGCCCGACCTTCCATCTTGCGGCTGCTGCTGTGGCTTTTGATCCAGGTGGGAATCAGCACATTTTCCAAGGCGGAAAATTCCGGCAGCAAATGATGAAATTGAAAAATGAATCCAATGTTGCGATTTCGAAAAGTCGCCAGGGCATCATCCTTCATAGCCGTTACTTCTGTCCCTTCAAACCAGACAGAGCCATCCGTGGGTCGGTCCAGCGCGCCAAGGATATTTAGCAGCGTCGTTTTCCCGGATCCGGAATAGCCAATAATGGAGGCGAATTCCCCAGCTTTGAAGGTCAGATCGATCTTGTTAAGGGCCTTCGTTTTAATGATGGTCCCATAAATTTTAGTAATGCTTTTTGTTTCCAGTAAATATTTGGATTCAGACAATGATAAAACCCCCTATAACTGCCTTTGCAACTACCCTTCCGACTGCTTTTGCTTTTTCCCTTGCAACCTGTCCCCTGTTCCCTGTAACCTGCCCTACCCTATCCTCTAATGACATCAATCGGATTCAGCCGCGCCGACTTTCTGGCAGGGATCAGCGCAGATAAGGTGCTGGCCGTGGTGGCGATGGCCACGATGACGGCGGAAGTAACCGGGTCAAACTCCAAGGGAAACAAAGCCCTTCCTGTAGCCTGTGCCGTGCCCCAGAGGAAAAACTCCGTCAGCAAGAATCCAAACAGAACACCCAGCAGCGATCCCAGCAGCCCCATCAATCCACCCTGAATAAGGAATATCCGGCTGGCGCTCCCACTGGAAGTCCCCATGGCTTTCAAAATTCCAATCTGCTTTGACTTCTGAACCACAGAAACTGCCAGGACACTGGCAATTCCAAGGGTAATAGCCAAAAGCACAAAAACCTGAATGGTGATGGAAGAACCGCTCTGACTCTGAAGAGCCGCCAGCAGATCTGCATTCTGCACCTTCCAGTTATCAATGGTAACCCCCTGGAATTGCTGCTCCAATTCATCGGAGAGAACATCGGCGGCAAAAACATCCTGAATCTGCGTTTCCAGCCGATTAATATCGTCGCCCAGCCCCAGCAGGCGCTGAGCCCTTCCAAGATTCAGCAAAATCCAGGTTTCATTAATGGACTGACTCCCCAGGTCAAAAATACCTGCAATGGTGAAGACTTGACGGCTTTCGCCAGGCAACTGGAAGGTCACGTTGTCCCCCAGCTGAAGCTGGTATTCCTCTGCCAAATCCGTGCCAAGCAGAATTTGATTACCTTCCAGCCGTAAATCTCCCTCCAAAAGGCCATCTTCCAACTGATACACCTCATTGGCCCGTTCTGGAATCACGCCGCGAAAAACCACCGGCGCTGAAATACCGCTTCGCAGCAAAAAACCATTCCCCTGAACCAGCGGCGATACGGCGGTCATTTCCGGTTGCTGATCCAGTGCCTCCATCAGTGGTCGCCAGTTTTTCAGCGTATCCTCCGTTTGGCGAAAATTTCCTTCAATGGTAAAGGTGTGATCCGCACTGGCCATTTGACTTTCCGGCGAAAACCGGTTATCCCCGCTAAAGGTAATATGAGCACTGGAGCCTACTGTATTATTGATTAAATCCGACTGAAGGCCGCTGATCAACGTACCAAGAAAAACCTGTACCGCCACTCCCACGGCAATGCCCAGCAGAATAAAAGCAGTCTGTCCGCGACCATCCTTCAGGAAACGGAATGCAATTTTCCATTCAAATCCCATTCATAAACCTCCTTCCAGTGCAGTATGTTAGGGCTGGACTACTACATC
>SLLE01000133.1 GCA_007134225.1 Tindallia sp. | reverse complement strand
ATTATTTACGTTGAACAACGTTGCTTGTCTCGGGTGTTGCAGCCTTTCTCCCGTCATGATGCTTAATGGAGAAACCCACCCCAAACTCACACCGGACAGTACTCGAAAAATCCTGCGTGAATTACGCAAGCACGACAAAGAACAAGCAGGTAAGGAGGCTTAGATATGAAAATTGTTGTTGGACAAGGCAGTTGTGGAATCGCAGCAGGTGCCACTAAAGTAAGTGATGCTTTTGAAAGAGAGATTGAATCCCGAAATGAGCCGGTTAAGCTGGAATTAACAGGATGCTGTGGCACCTGCTATCTGGAACCGGTTGTGGATGTATACGATGACCAAAATGAAAAGAAAACCTATGTGATGGTAACCCCTGACATGGCCGGAGAAATTTTGGATATCGAACTCCATGGAAAAGCTCCAGTGGAAAGTGCACGCATCAGTGAAGAAGATACGGCGGCTCAACAAAAGCAAAAGAAAATTGCACTGCAAAATGCCGGACATATTAACCCGGAAGATATTGATGAATACATTGAGAAGGAAGGCTATAAAGCCATCGAGCGCTGTCTCAAGGAAATGACACCTGCTGAGGTCATTGACGAAATTAAAGCTTCCGGCCTGCGCGGTCGTGGTGGAGCCGGTTTTCCAACATGGTTTAAATGGAATGCAGCCTATCAACAGAAATCCACACCCAAATACATGGTTTGCAATGCGGATGAGGGGGATCCAGGTGCTTTTATGGATCGTAGTATTCTGGAGGGTGATCCTCATGGTGTGATCGAAGGTATGATGATCGGTGGCTATGCCATGGGCGCCAACGAAGGCGTTTTCTACGTTCGTGCTGAGTATCCTTTAGCCATTAAGCGATTGGAAATAGCGATTGAACAGGCTCGCGAAAAAGGCGTTTTAGGAAAAAATATTATGGGATCCGGTTTTGACTTTGATCTTTGGATCAAAGCTGGTGCCGGTGCCTTTGTCTGCGGTGAAGAAACCGCTTTGATTGCTTCTTTGGAAGGCGAAAGAGGAATGCCCCGGCTGAAACCACCATTCCCTGCCCAAAAAGGATTTTGGCAGCAACCAACGAATATCAATAATGTTGAAACATTAGCGAACGTTCCCTGGATTTTCCGAAATGGCGGCGCCGCCTTTGCAGCCATGGGAACTGAAAAAAGTAAAGGAACCAAAGTTTTTGCTCTTGCCGGTAAAACAAAAAAGGGCGGTTTGGTGGAAATTCCGATGGGATTAACCCTCCGGGAAGTTATTTTTGATATCGGTGGCGGAATCCTGGATGACAAGGGCTTTAAAGCGGTTCAAATGGGTGGTCCATCCGGCGGGTGTATTCCGGCTCAGTTATTGGACACGCCTGTTGATTATGAATCCATCACCAAGACCGGTGCCATTATGGGTTCCGGCGGAATGGTTGTTATGGATGAAACCACCTGTATGGTGGGAATGGCCAAGTTTTTCCTCGATTTTACCCGTAAAGAATCCTGTGGTAAATGTATCCACTGCCGAATGGGAACAAAAAGAATGCTGGAAATTCTTGCCCGCATCACCGAGGGAGACGGCAAGGAAGGCGACATCGAATTACTTGAAGAACTCTGTGAACGAGTTAAAGAAGGTTCTCTCTGCGCTTTGGGTGGCACGGCACCAAATCCTGTGCTGACAACCCTTAAATATTTCAGAGATGAATATGAAGCTCATATTTATGATAAAAAATGTCCATCTCACCAATGCACTCAGCTTTTGACGTATACCGTATCAGAAACAGCTTGTGTTGGTTGTGGCATTTGCAAGAAAAACTGTCCCACCGATGCAATCACCGGTGAAAACAAAGAAATTCATTTCATTCATGAGGATTTATGCATTAAGTGTGGAAAATGTAAAACCGTCTGTCCTTTCAAGGCAATTGACGTAGAATAAGGAATAGGGGTGAATAAAGCATGTCTGTGATCAGATTAAATATAAACGGAAAAGAAGTCACAGGGCAGGGCGGACAAACCATTCTTCAGGTTGCCCGTGAAAACGATGTTGAAATTCCGACTCTCTGCTATGATGACCGAATGAAGATTTACGGCTCCTGCGGCCTGTGTATCGTTGAAGTGGAAGGTATTCCTAAATTGTTAAGAGCCTGCGCAACAGAGATCGGCCCGGATATGGTTATTAAAACCAATACAGAAAGATTAAAAGCAAATCGAAAAATCGCTCTGGAACTGCTTTTGTCGGATCACACCGGCGACTGCCGTCCTCCCTGTGTGCTGGAATGTCCCGGACAAACAGATTGCCAGGGATATGTGGGATTAGTTGCCAACGGAGAATATAAGGAAGCGCTGAAAGTCTTAAAAGAGCAATTGCCACTTCCTGCCTCCATCGGCCGTGTCTGTCCTCATCCTTGCGAGGACGCATGCCGAAGAGAATTAAAAGATGAACCCATTGCGATTGCCTGGCATAAGCGTTTTGTCGCTGATCTCGATTTGCAGAGTCCGGAAGCTTTTATGCCGGAAGTTAAACCTGCCAGCGGTAAAAAAATTGCCATTGTCGGAGGAGGCCCAGGAGGCCTGTCTACTGCATATTATCTTCTTCAGGAAGGTCATGACGTTACCATTTATGACATGATGCCAGAAATGGGCGGAATGCTGAAGTATGGTATTCCACAATACCGTCTTCCAAAGGATGTTCTGAATCAGGAAATTGACATCATTGAAAAGATGGGCGCTAAAATGATGAACAACGTTCGCATTGGTAAAGATCTGACCCTTGATTATCTTCGAGCCGATAATGATGCCGTTTATCTTTCCATCGGCTGCTGGGAAAGCTCTCCCATGAAATGCGAAGGGGAAGATCTGTATGGTGTGATGGGTGGTATTAATTTTCTGAAAGATGTCATCGAAAACAAGCCGTTAAAAATCGGCAAAAAAGTAGCCGTCATCGGCGGCGGTAATACCGCCATGGATGCTTGTCGTACTGCTGTAAGGCTAGGTGCTGATGAGGTATATAACCTTTACAGAAGGACCCGGGATGAAATGCCTGCAGAAGAAATCGAGATCGTTGAAGCCGAAGAAGAAGGCGTTATCTTTAAGTTTCTGGTGAGTCCTTTAGAAGTAATGGGCGAAAATGGAAAGGTTAATAAAATTCGATTGCAAAAAATGGAATTAGGCGAGCCGGATGCCAGCGGCAGACGACGACCAGTACCAATTGAAGGCGACGAGGAAATACTTGAACTGGATTCTATCATCGTAGCCATTGGTCAATATGTTAATGTTGAAGGTTTTGAAGCTTTGGAACGCACTAAATGGGATACCATCGTTTCCGACGAAAAAACCTTCTCCACCAGTATTCCGGGCGTCTTTGCCGGCGGGGATGCCATCAACGATAATTTAAAAATTGCCATTCAAGCCATAGGAGATGGCAAAATAGCTTCTCAGGTCATTCATGAGTATGTCAACGGTGTTCAGGTTCGTTATGAAAAACCATATTTGGTTACCAGAGACCCTGATGATGTCAAAGTGGAAGAATTCGAGCATCGTGAAGAAGCGAACCGACCTCATATGGGTCACTTGTCGCCGGAATTCCGCCGACAGAATTTTGAAGAAGTCGGTCTTGGTTTTACACCGGAACAGGCTGTAGAAGATGCCAAGCGCTGTCTGGAATGCGGCTGTCATGATTATTTTGAATGTAAACTGCTTGATTACTCAAATGACTATGATGTGAAGCCAGAGCGACTGGCGGGCGAAGTCCATCACCGAGATATTGAAAACAACCATCCTTTTATTGATCGAAATCCGGACAAGTGCATCCTTTGCGGTCTTTGTGTCCGAGTGTGCAGCGAAGTGATGGATGTAACGGCCCTTGGCCTGGTGGAAAGAGGCTTCGATACCATCGTCAAACCAGCCATGGACAAAGCATTGAAAGATACAGATTGTATTTCCTGTGGCCAGTGTGTTGATGTTTGTCCGACAGGAGCTTTGCAGGAACGTTTGTTAATCCAAAAGTCAGTACCTGTTGAAACAGATCAATTCGATACGCTTTGTGGTTATTGCAGCGTTGGTTGCGAAAGCACCCTTGAAGTATGTGGAAATATGCTGGTTCGCTCCTTGCCTAAGCTGGACAGTCCGGCCTCAGGCGGTCTCCTCTGCGTCAAAGGTCGATTTGGATTTGACATGGCACAGAAAAACGACCGTATTACCAAACCTATGGTCCGAAAAGACGGTAAATTAGTAGAAACAAGCTGGGACGAAGCATTATTGCTGACAGCGAAAAAAGCTCAGGGTCTTGGCTTTCAAAACGGATCTGACGCAGTCGCCCTTTCAGTTTCAGACCATTGGACCAACGAAGAAATATTTACTGCTAAACGCTTCGCCCACGAAGTTCTTCACACTCCCTGGTTCGGATCTCTCAACAGAAGATCCGAAGGTCTTCAAAATGTGCTGGGCGTCGATGCTTCACCAAACACCCTTGAGGAAGTATTGCGAACTCAAGTAATTTTGCTGGTAGGATCTCAAATTATGCGTGATCACGCCATGGCCGGTGTTAAAGTTCGTCAGGCTGTACAGGAAAATGGCGCAAAATTGGTTACCATCAACCCTTGTCAGACAAAAGCAGATGAATGGGCAACCATGCAGGTCAAGCCAGAGAATCAACTCTCCTTCCTGAAAGAAATCGCTGCTTCCCTTATCCAGATGGGATGCCAGCCAAAACAAGCCGAAGGCTTCGAAGCCCTTAAACAGAGTCTTGAAAGCATTCAGCCCGGTGAAGAAGCGAAGAAAATTGCAGAAATGTATAAAGATGCCAAATCAGCTATGATTCTATTTGACAGCAAAATGGTGACCCCGGAAGCTGAAATCATGCTGGCAAACCTGGCTGTTCTATCTGGCCAAATCGGCGCACCACGTCGGGGCATCCTGAAACTGCAGCCACAGAACAACAGTCAGGCATTACCGCTGATTGGTGCTGATAAAGATGCTGAATCCATTTTGAAGGCTGTCAGTGATAACCAGTTAAAGGGAATGTTAGTGCTGGGTGAAGACTTGCCCGCTGAAGAGCTTAAGAAGTTGGATTTCCTGATGGTAATGGATTCTCACCTGACAGAAACCGCTCTGATGGCGGACGTTGTCCTTCCGGCAGCTACCTACGCTGAAAGTGAGGGTACTTATACCAGCTTTGAACGTCGCATTCAGCCTTTGGTGAAAGCACTTCAACCAGCCCAGTCCATGGAAAACTGGGAAGTGCTGGCCAAGATGGCGGCCATTATGCGTCAACCTTTTGGATATGAAACAACGGAAGACGTGACAACAGATATGGCTATTAATGTCACTGGATACCAGGGCCTACAGCATATGAATGGCGAACCTGTTTTCTGGCCGCTTGGACAGTCTCCGGTACTTT
>SLLE01000180.1 GCA_007134225.1 Tindallia sp. | reverse complement strand
TGGATCAGGAAGGAAAGCTGACCTTATTGGTAGAAAACCTAAAAATTGGACAGGCATATAAAGGACTTAATCTTTCGAGACTTGGCATCGGCGATTGTACTTCGAATTTTGATCAGTATGTTCCTGGATGCCCTCCGGAAGCATCCGTGATTCTGGAGCACCTAAGAAAACAGACGTTAGATGAATAATGTACTAGAATGGAAGCTTCGATAGGATTGATTTAGGAATGAGTGTTATAATAAGATGAAAGGAGTAAATGAGATGAAGAAAAAAGTTGCCTTTGTATGCGTCCACAATTCCTGTCGTTCCCAAATGGCAGAAGCCTGGGCGAGGCATCTCGGTGGAGAATTGATGGAAGTATATTCTGCCGGTACGGAAGAATATCCGGAAGTTAAACCTGGTGCCATTCAGGTAATGGAAGAAGTAGGCATTGATATGAAAAATCATTATCCTAAATTGTTGACGGACATACCAGAAGAAGTGGATGTTTTGATCACGATGGGCTGCGGCGTGACATGCCCTTATTGGCCAAACCAGCATCAGGAGGATTGGGGACTGGATGATCCGTCCGGTGGTCCGATAGAAGGATTTCGAAAAACAAGAGACCTTATCAGAGACCGGGTGAAAGATTTAATTGAGCGAATAATGAACAACGAAATATAAAAAAACTATTGTCGCATTGATCGCGTACTGTACGCCTCAATGCTGACAATAGTCTGAAACCGAAATTTGCTGTTATAAACCCCGTCGTTTAGGCGAAAGCACTTCTGCCCGGCTGGCCCACGTATCCTGCTTCAAATATCCGTTTTTTCGCCTGTAAATTGTGTTGTCCTGCAACACGCAACCTCTGTCCCAAGATTCACAGCGTTCGCACTCAAAACACTGCATCGATTCGAAGCCAAAGGTAAATGGACAAACGGTGATGCAATTGGCACAACTTGCTCCATTTTCCTGCCAAAAATGCAGGCATTCTTCCGCATGGACAAACCATTTTAAGACTCCGTCATTTCCGGTTTCATACTCAGTCTGCATTGCAGGTTTTCCATTGCTGATTGAACCAGAAGGGCAATGCTCCGCACAAAGCAGGCAATTTTCACAAAACTGAGTCACACCAAAATCAATCGGTTTATCCGGAGTCATTGGCATATCTGTCAGCACTTTACAGAGCCGAACATTGGATCCGTATTCCGGTGTGATGAGCAGACCATGCCGTCCCAACTGACCTAACCCCGCATCCACCGCCAATGGGATGCTTATCGCTGTATCGTTCATACATGGAATGGCCTGATAGCCCAGGGCCCGGATGTATTCCGCCAAAGAAACCGCTGTGATCCCCATGCGGGAATAACCCAAAGAAGTCGCAGTACTTGCCGGCAGTTCCGGCGAGGTGCCTATCATTGGTTCATCCATTAAAAATGCCATGACAACAGCACGATTCATGCTTTTAGGCAGGTAGTATGCCTCTTCCGTCTCTTCCGCAGCACCATCTTCTGTCAAAATGAAAGGTTTGCTCATTTCCTGGGAATAAATCCATTTTTCATCCAGTTCTGTGATTCCCGTTAGATCTGAACCATACCATTTAGCTGCTTGCTTAGCCATCTCAGCTAAAACGTCCGGTTCTTTTTCTACCCGATTGCCCACCAGAAATTCCGGCGTAAACAAAGGGTTCCATTTCAACAGTTGACTGTTGGGGAATCCGTAGCTGCCAAGAATTAAATTCAACGCATTGGCGCCCAGATCAAGTGCATTGTCTGTTTGAGTATAGCCCTCTTGATTTTTCTGCATTCGCTGTCCTAATGTTGCATGCATTTTATCCAAAAATCCAAGGTAACTCGGCTCCCCTTTATCCCGTGTGCTGACAATCGCAAACGCTTGTTTCGTTACCGGGAAACGCTGGTACTGTTTTTCATCCATCGTATAGGGAGCTTTTTCGGTTTCCATTTTCTTTCTTGAAATCATTAATTTTACGCTCCTCTCCAATCACAATTTTTTCCAATAAGATGCTCATTCTTCCTTCAAGACTCTTTCTGCCATTTTATCCGTTGAATAAACAGGTTCCGGAAACCAATGCCGTGTGTTATTGGCAATCTTTACCAGTGTCAGCATAACCGGCACTTCCACCAGAACACCCACCACCGTAGCAAGGGTTGCTCCAGAATGCAGGCCAAACAATGTGATGGCAACGGCAACAGCAAGCTCAAAGAAGTTGCTGGCACCAATCATGGCCGCCGGCGATGCAATGTTATGCGGTAATTTCCAGGCTTTTGCCCATCCATAGGCAATACTGAAGACGAAAAACGTCTGGATTGTCAGGGGGATGGCAATTAAAAGCACATGCAATGGGTTTCCAAGAATAACCTCTCCCTGAAAAGTAAAAATAATGATCAGGGTCAACAACAACCCAACAACCGTAACGTTGTCAAATTTTTTAAGGAATACATTCTCGAAATAATCCAGTCCTTTGTTCTTTATAATGCTTTCCCGGGATAGATACCCACCGACCAGCGGAATGACAATAAACAGAACCACCGAAAGGAATAATGTGTCATAAGGTACTGTTACATCGCTGATCCCCAGCAGGAAAGCGACGATTGGGGTAAAGGCAATCAAAAGAATCAAGTTGTTTACAGCTACCTGAATCAATGTATACGCCGGATCGCCTTTTGTCAGGTGACTCCAGACAAAAACCATGGCTGTACATGGCGCAGCCCCAAGCAGAACAGCACCTGCCAGATACTGATTCGCCAACTCCGGTGGAATGATTGCCTGAAAAACAATTTTGAAGAAAAAGGCTGCAATCAGGTACATAGTAAATGGTTTAATCAGCCAGTTGACCGTGCAGGTTACAATCAAACCTTTCGGTTTCTTGGTAGCTGCAACGATGCTTTTAAAATCAATTTTCAGCATCATTGGATAAATCATCAGCCAGATTAAGATTGCTACCGGAATGGAAACCTGAGCATATTCAAAACGGCTTAAGGTTTCGGGTACCACCGGCGCAAATTGACCAATCGCAACCCCGACAATGATGCAGGCTGCTACCCAGACGGTTAGATATCGTTCAAAAAAACCAATTCCCGATTTTTCTTCAACTACCTTTTTTTTACCCAAAATATGCACCTCCAAATTTTTTAATGAAAAACAATGTCCTGTTTTGTTTTCAGTGTTTCGCAGGTTTCTTTACTCCTTTTGTACTGCTCAAGACGCTTTAAATCCTTATCAAATAATGCCAGGTTTTTCATTTTATCTTTCAAGTGTTGGTACAAAAGCTGATTTTCTTTTATGAAGTCTGGGTCAATACGATAATGAATCCACTGTCCCCGCCGCTCGAAAGATATAATTTTCTCTGCTCGCAGACGACCAAGGTGCCGTGATACATTTGACTGAGACATGTCCAAAATAACTTCCAGCTCGCACACACACATCTCGTTTTCTTTCAATAAATTGATGATGCGAAGCCGGGT
This sequence comes from Tindallia sp., assembly GCA_007134225.1. GTDB lineage: Bacteria > Bacillota > Clostridia > Peptostreptococcales > Tindalliaceae > Tindallia. Next base: position 15,043 of record SLLE01000180.1, on the reverse strand, counting down.
CTCATCGGCCAGCGCTTTGAGTAAATTATCCATCTCGCACCTCCCTTAGTATATGATCATATTCAATTATACTAATATTATAAACTTGCATCGACGACTTGTCAATAGTTTATATCCAAAAGCATGATGGCGAGTTGGAGATGATTCAAGGTTTTACTGTGCTGGATGAGATTTTCTATTCAGACCTTGTTGACAACTCATAATAAAATTGTTATGGTTAACGCATAAGAAAATTATTATGGATAAACAAGGAGGAATTGTCATGGATATTAAAATTTTGGGAACTGGATGCAAAAAATGTGAAGCTTTGGAAGCCAATGCGAGAGAAGCGGTTAAAGAAATGGAAATTGAAGCGGATTTTGAAAAAGTAACAGATTTTAAAGCAATTGCCTCGTATGGTGTTTTGAAAACACCAGGACTGGTAATCGATGGGAAAGCCGTTTCGTCTGGGAAAGTGCCGTCTACAGAAGAAATTAAAAAGCTTTTGACAAAATAGCAGTAAATATTTGGAGGTCCTTAGAATGAGTGAACGCAATAAATTTCTGGTTATACTAGGCGTTTTTCTAGTGGCTTTCTTTATGCCGGCTGAGAATCCGATCCTGCAAGGAGCCATATTGGAAGCATTTGCACTCTTGAACTACTATGCCAGAGAACATGTAATTCTATGCCTGATTCCGGCTTTTTTTATCGCCGGGGCCATGAGTGTGTTTGTTTCGCAGGATTCAGTAATCAAGTACTTTGGGTCCCGGGCCAAGAAGTGGGTTTCTTACTCAGTGGCTTCCGTTTCCGGAGTTATTCTTGCCGTATGCTCTTGTACCGTACTTCCGTTATTTGCTGGTATCTATATGAAGGGCGCAGGCATTGGACCTGCAATAGCCTTCTTATATTCCGGACCAGCCATCAATGTGCTGGCGATTACGATTACGGCACGAGTGCTCGGTATTCATCTGGGTATTGCCAGAATGGTTGGTGCTATAGTGTTTAGCGTTTTGGTTGGTGCCTTAATGGCCATTATTTTCAGGAAGGAAGAAGCGGAAAGAAATGATAACGATGCCAATATGTTTGAAGATGAAGAAATGGAAGAAGATCGGCCGCTATGGCAGACTGTTTTATTCTTCTTTTCCATGATTGGTTTTCTGGTCTTCGCCAATTGGGTGGAGCCGTCAGAACCTGGAGGTATCTGGGGACTGATGCACCAGATTAAATGGATCATGTCTGGGATTTTTCTGGTTGCTGTTCTGTACATTTCCTTTAGTTGGTTTAATAATGAGCAGCGTAAGGAATGGCTGGATGAAACCTGGGGGTTTGCTAAAAAAATTATGCCACTCCTATTTGCCGGTGTTCTCGTTGCAGGTTTGTTGCTGGGACGACCGGGAGAGTCTGGATTGATTCCGGAAGAATGGGTGGCAGGTTTGGTCGGCGGCAACTCACTGGGTGCGAATCTATTTGCATCCGTGGCAGGTGCCTTTATGTATTTCGCCACATTGACAGAGGTGCCAATCCTGGAAGGACTGATTGGTGCCGGAATGGGCAGTGGGCCTGCGTTGGCTCTGCTCTTGGCAGGACCTGCTTTATCGTTGCCTAACATGCTGGTGATTCGGAGTGTTATTGGAACTAAAAAAACAATGGTTTTTGTCGGTCTTGTGATGATTATGGCAACCATCAGTGGTATGGTGTACGGGAATTTCTTTTAGAAATTCTTTGACAAAAGACTTAAAGGAGGAAATAAAATGAGAATGTTAGCAGAGTTTTTCCCTGAATTCACGCAAAAGCTGGATGAAATTGATGAACTGTATAAAGAAAAAAGAAAAATTGATGAAAAGACATACCAATTTATTTGCTTTGCCTTGTCTATAAAGGCCAGATCGAAACCATGTGTACTGAAACACTTTAAGGAAGGTCTTGAAGCTGGAGCAACAGTGGAAGAGCTTTCATATATTTTTGCATTGGTCATGCGTGAAGCGGCAGGAGCGGATGACTGTTGGACCCATGATGTCATAGGAGACTGGAATGAAATTGTAGCAGGCAATATTCATTGTGACTGCGAAAAGTGAAAAAAACAGAAAAAGCTCCCGAAGAGGGAGCTTTTTCATTGGTCAGAATCATCCGGCTTTTTAGAAATTCCTTGACTTTTACAGACAGCAATGGAAGGGTCGTTAGCAATCTCTTGAACCCGCTTCATTTCCTGCTGAAACTCCGGAAGATCTTCCAGCGGTTGAGCTAAAAAACGTTGAAATCCAGTGCAAATCTCATCAAAAGCAGATAAGTTAAGGGAATAGATCGTTCGTTGGCCATCTTTTTGTGCATGCAGCAATCCGGCATGCTTCAAAATTCTTAAGTGCTGAGAAATGCGCGGTTGGCTGATTTGAAGAATTGACTCCAATTCACATACATACATGGATTTAACAGATAATAATTTAACAATTCGTATTCGAGTCTCCTCGCCCAGGGCTTTAAAAAGAGATTCAAAAAACACAAGACCCACCTCCGTGATGTTATTACTTTCAAAACTTTACCATAATTATAACACATACACCGGCAGGGGGCATTAGATGATAAACCAAAGCCCTGTTATGTATGTCGATAACAGGGCTTTGGTTTAGTTCGTCATATTTATTCTACAGTAATTTCCTTGCTGTTTTCCCAGACACCATGGATGTTGCAGTAGCTCATGGCATAGACGGTTCCGGATTTAGCCAGTTTTACATGAGTCATTCCCACGTAATCGGTAACGTTATCCAATTCACCATGAGCATCAAAGGTGAAATTCGCCAGTTCCACCGGGAATTTATCTCCTTCTCCGTGGAAAAAGACCTTAAACCATTTGATGTGATGCTCTAAGGTGTTGGGATGGCCAACGGCATCGCCAATGGTAACCTTAAGTCCGAAAGCTTCACCGCTTTCAACTTTTTCCGGTGCATGAATAATCGGAACATGTTTTTCGCCTTTCCAGTCTCCGGACTGTAAAAATTCTCCAAAACTCTTCATTATGCATCCTCCTTTAATTTTTAAGGCACTAGAATTACTCTCATCAGTAACATTTATAACCAATATCAAAGCAATTAAACAATTGGATGTTTTTTCAGATACCGATCTAGTTGCTCGACGCATTCCGGCAAGTTTCTGCGTCCGAATCCAATACGAAAATGCCGGTCTCCATATTGGAAATAGGGACTGGGGATAAGGAGAACGCCGCTTTCTTGGACCAGGCTTACGCAAAAGTCCTCTACCCCGGAGTGGGCTGTGATGGATGGAAAAGCAATGGAACCGGCAATGGGGGGCTTCCAGTTAAACTGATTGGAATGATGATGAAAAAACTGATTGAGGACAGCAAGGTTGCCGGTTGTCAATTTCAGGTTCCGGTCCACTATCCTTTGCCGATGCATTAAAGCAACCAAGGCTAAATACTCACTGGGTGCACTGTTGCAAATGGAAGTATAGTCTTTAAAAGTGGCCATTTCTTTAAAAATCTGTTCATTTTGCGTAACGGCCCATCCGATGCGAAGTCCAGCCAAGCCATAGGTTTTTGACATGACACCAATAGACACTGCATTGTCATACAGATCACATGCAGCGGGCAGCCTGTCCTTTGGATCGTGTTCCAGCTCGCGGTATACTTCATCGGAGAAAAGCAATAAATTGCGTTTCTGAAGGATATCTATCAACTGTTGTTGTTTTTCAGCAGACATCAGATATCCGGTAGGATTGTGCGGCTGATTGATGATGACAGCTTTGGTATCCTCTTCAATAAGTGTTTCCAGCTGATCCAGATCCAATTCCCAGCCATTTTCTTCGTAAGTGGTCCACTTGCTGACACGGCACCCAAGGTCATGAGCGATTTGATACAAAGATTGATAGCAGGGGTCTTGGACTATAACATGATCATCTGGCTTAAGCATGACGTTCATGAAAATGAAAATGGCTTCTTCGGCACCAGAGTGTACCAAAACATGCTGGCTTTCGCAACTTTCGTAGATATTTGAGATTGCCTGTCGCAGATCCGGATGGCCCGCAGATTCCGTATAGCCAAGCCAACACTTCTTAAAAGCATTTTCAGCGCCTGGCTCCAGATCCAGTATTTCCTGAATGGAAAAAGATTCACAGTCGGAAGATCCTAATAGGTATGGAGCGGAAAATTCGTACTTTGCAAAAAAACGTTCTAACTCAAATGGCTGAATCTTCATTGCCAACACCTCCAAAGATTTTTGAAACGTTCTTCACTTGGTAACATTATAGCGGTTAGAAAATTAACGGTCAATCATGATTAAGGGTTTAGAATGAAATTGCGATGGGTATAACAAACGTGTACGCTTTTCTGCCCAAAAAGAAAAAGGCAAGTTGATCATCACAAATTATTAAAAGGAGGCCAATTGCATGTCAAACTATCATGAACCGATGGAGTTGTTGGATGAAAAAGCCAGGAATATATCCAGGGCACTGAATAGTCTGAAAGAGGAAGTGGAAGCGGTAGATTGGTATAATCAGCGGGTAGCCGCAACACAGGATCCCACTCTTAAGGAACTTCTTGCCCATAATAGAGATGAAGAGATCGAACATGCCTGCATGACACTGGAGTGGTTACGTCGAAACATGGATGCATGGGATGAAGAGTTGAAAACCTATCTCTTTACAGACGTTAGCATTGTAGAAGCGGAAGGGACGGTGGAAGGAAGCGAGGCCGGTTCTGACGGAAAAGGCGGATTAAATATTGGTGATCTGAAATAAACAACGAATCACAGTTGAAAAGGAGGACAAATATGGATATTTTAAAACGAAATTTAGCACCTTTGACCCAGGAAGCATGGGATGAAATTGACGAAAGAGCGGTAGATGTTTTAAAAACACATCTTTCAGCCAGAAAAGTTGTGAAAGTGGAAGGTCCAAAGGGATGGAGCTATACGGTTATTCCAGAAGGAAGACTATCGCTGCTGGATAAGGAAGAAGGCCAAGTCCATAGCGGAAAATATGAAGTGAAGCCCTTGGTAGAAACCAGAATATCCTTTAAGCTGGACCGTTGGGAACTGGATAATTTAACCCGTGGTGCAAGAGATATCAAACTGGATACCTTGGAAGAAGCAATGGAGAAAGCAGCTGTTTTTGAAGAAAATGCCGTCTATAATGGGTATGCAAAGGGAGGCATTAAAGGGCTGGTGGAAAGTGCCGGACAGGATGCAGTTCCATTTGGCGACGAAGGCGAGGCAATATTGGAAGCCCTATCTGTTGCGGTGCTGAAGATGAAAGATGCATATGAGGATGGCCCTTTCACGCTGATCGTTGGAGAAGAAGGCTGGAAGCGGGTTAACAAGGGAACGCAAGGCTATCCATTAATTAAGCGGATAGAAAAATTAATTGGTGGTTCCGTAATCTATAGCAGTGTGTTGGAAGGCGCATTATTACTGCCTCAGGATCACGAGGATCTGGAAATGCTTATTGGCGGGGATTTTTCTATTGGCTATGAAAGCCATGACGCTCAGACGGTAACGCTATTTGCAGCGGAATCCTTTACTTTTCGTGTATTAGACCCGGATATTATTATTCCATTTACACTTTAAGAAAAGAAGCCATAGATTGTACCGAGTAAAGAACAAAACCGGTTGATGAAGCGTTCCTTCATTGCCGGTTTTTTCTACTTCATTCTCAATTGAACAAAGACGCAAAGCGTCTTTGTTCTGGCATAACCAAACGTGAAAGGGTATAATGAATGTATTGGTTCTTGCTTGGGCTTAAAGAAATGAGGAGGATTCTCTTGACGCGTCTTTCTATGTTGGTGGCAGTGTTATTGACTATTTTAATGGGTCTGGGAGTGTATATCTTTTATCGGTCTACAATGATTGAATCAGAAAAAAAAGATGATGGAGCTGAAGAAGCTTTGGGAAATGATAAGAACGAGAAGCGTGAGTAGTGTGTTGCAAAATCATAAAAATGCGTTTTGATGTGCTCATACAGATTACGGAAGCCGTTAAGCAGGTATGTGAAAAAATCATACTGAGTAAAAATGAGGGAAGCCTATGAAATGGAATGTGCTGGTTATCGGACTAACGCTTTTCTCTGTCTATACCCTTATAAACTATTATATTGGCCATCGTGGTGCAACAATTATGCGTTTAATGGTCAGCAGCAGAGGAATCCTCTTATACTGGATTCTATTCTGGATCGTCGTTAATCTTTATATCGGGGCCCGTTTTTTACACGGGTATATACCCGCACCTGTTGATCGATGGATGATCCATGTCGGGTCTTATTGGATGGCTGCAATGATTTATTTTTTGATGATTATCCTTGCTGTTGACGCACTCCGCTTCCTTTTCCGGATCATGAGTCTGGAATGGCCTGGATGGATTACATCCGATTCAGGTATCAGAAACCTGGGCATAACGATGCTGATGATCGTGATGACCTTCCTTTTTATCGGCAGCATCAACGCCAGACATCCCCGAATTACGAGATATCAACTGCATATGCCTGTGGAATCGGAACGAAGAGGAGAGATGACTGTTGCTCTGGTATCGGATATTCACCTTGGAACCATTATCAGGACAAGTCATTTAGAAAAGCTTGTCAACAAGCTGAATCAAATTGATCCGGAAATCATTCTCTTTGCAGGTGATATCATCGATGAAAACGTGAACCATTTTATTGATGAAAACATGGATGAATGGTTTTTGAGGTTGGACCCGCCGCTGGGTAAATACGCGGTGCTTGGAAATCATGAGTATTTTGGAGGTCATACAGACAAAATTGTGCATCACCTGGAAACTTCTAATATCAGAGTCTTGAGAGACGAAGGGCTTCTGGTGGATAATCTTTTTTATCTTGCTGGCAGAGAGGATCTGTTATCATCGAGATACACAGGGCAAGAGCGAAGATCGGTAAAACAGATTCTTGAACAGACAGCTGATGATCAAAAGCCGGTGATCCTGATGGATCATCAGCCTAAAACCTGGGATGAGGCGATCACCAATGGAGTATGGTTGCAGCTATCTGGCCATACTCACAGAGGCCAGTTTTTTCCCTTTGGATTTATTACGGAAAAATTATTTCCGGAAGATTGGGGAATCAAGGAACAAAATGGTCAATACTTGGTGGTTTCCTCAGGTTATGGAACATGGGGTCCGCCGGTAAGGCTGGGAAACCACCCGGAAATTGTTTTACTGCAGATTAACTATTGATGGAAAGAGGAGAGATGGCGATGAAATTAATTGAAACAGGCTTTCTTTATCAGCATACAGCTGAGGAAATAACCGAAAAACCTTATCAAATGCTCAGATTGGGACCGGGAAGAGCACAGGAAATTTTCAGTTTGCAGAAGATTGTGTATGAAGCACAGGATGATCCGCAAAAATTTGTGCCGGATCCAATAGAGTCCTTCCAGGATGTAATGCTGGTGGAGGGAAAAGGGTTTTCTATTGGTGTGTTTGTTGAAGAACAGCTTATAGCGGTCAGAACCGTCAGCTTCCCGGGAAAGGGTGAAGAAAACCTGGGTAGAGAGATTGGCTTAACAGAAGAAAGCGAGCTGGATAAAGTGGCGATCCTGGAGGCTACCATGGTGAGGCCTGATTATCGCGGGAATGCACTTCAAAAAAAAATGCTGGTGCATACCATGAAGTTTATCCGTGAATATGGTTGCTGTCATGTGTTATCCACCGTGTCACCCTTTAACTATCCAAGTCTAAGCAGTGTCATGCATGCAGGTCTGTATATAAAAAACCTTAAGCTTCGTACCGGAGTGTATGGAGGTAAATTGCGTTTTTTAATGGCGAAAAATATTTGTCGGGAAGAGCCGATGAATTTTTCTGATACCATAACACTGAAAAACACGGAAATTAAGAAGCAGCAACTGTTGATGGAAAAAGGGTATCTGGGCTTCAAATTGGAGGAAATACCGGAAGAACCGGATCAATTTATGGTCTATTACGGCTGTCCTGAAGTGAAAATCTAAGAAACGTGGTATTTCGCGGATTGCACCAGGGTCCTGTAGTAGTCGTGGCAGCGAAGCAAATCGGTGTGAGAACCGCAGACTTCGATAACTCCGTTTCGAAGAATGCAAATTCGATCCAAATTTTGAACTGTGCGGATTCGGTGAGAAATAATGATAGATGTCCTTTTACCAATAATTTCTTCCATTGATTGATGTAGTTGATCCTCCAGAAAAATGTCCATGCTGGAAGTTGCTTCATCCAAAATAAGGATTTCCGGATCTTTTAGCAAAGCTCTGGCGAAGGAAATTAACTGTCGCTGACCGCCGGACAGACCGACTCCCCCTTCTCCTAAAAAAGTGTCATATTGCTTTGGAAGGCTCATGATCATATCATGAGCCTTTGCTTTTTGAGCAGCTTGCTGTACTTCGGACAAACTTGCTTCCGGTCTTCCCTGCCGAATATTATTGGCGATGGTGTCGGAAAAAAGAAAAGTGCTTTGCGGAACAACGGCGATCTTGTTTCTAAGGATTGAAAATGGAATATCTGAAAGTTTATGATCATCCAGTAAAATATCTCCTTGCACAGGGTCATCCAGGCGGGTCAGCAACCTTATAAGCGAAGATTTGCCGGATCCGGTCTCACCGACGATGCCAATGCGCTCACCTTTTTTCACCTCTAAATGCAAATTTTTTAATACTGGTTCGGAGTCGTAGGAAAAATACAGATTATTAAAAACAATTCGGTGCTTGAATATATCAGAATCGATAAGTTCTGATTTGGATTGATCGTCACAATCGGCGCTGAGTTCATTATTAATAGCCATCACATCAACAATTCGATGTAACGATGCCAAAGCAGAAAGATAGGTGTTATATAAGTCGCTGAGGTTTCGCAAGGGCATATAAAATTTGCGGATGTAAGCGAGAAAGGCGACAAATACCCCCAGGGTGATCCCATCAGTTTGGACTTGAATGCCGCCATACCATAAAAGTATGGCGTTGCCAATTCCGGTGGTCAGGGACATAACCGGAAAGAACAAAGCCAGCAGAATCATTGCCTTTACGTTAGCCTGCAGGCTACCCTGACTGATTTGATCAAATTCCTCCTCACTCTTTTCCTGTACGCCCAGGGATTGAATGACACGAATTCCAGAAAAGTTTTCTTCAACCTGAGCATTTAAATCCGCCATTTTTTCCCGTACTTCAGTGAACGCTTCTCTTATGCGACGCCCCAGAAGTGCCATGGTGAGTAAAATCAAAGGGATGGTAGCCAGCAAAAGCATGGTTAGCTGTGGTTGCATGCGGTACATGATCAAGGTGATACCGAAAAGGATTAAGAGGTCACTCATTAACCCAATCATACCTTCGGTGATGGCTTTTGATAAGGTCGAGACATCGTTCATCAACAAAGATGAGAGAGAACCTTTTTTATGGTGTTCATGAAAGCGCATGGGTAAAGAAACAATTTTCAGGTGAAGCGTATCACGAATGGAAAAGACAGCCTTTTGTCCGGCGGCCTGACTCCAAATACGTTGCTGATACGCAAAATACCAGGATGCGGCATATAAGATAAAAAAAGCGCTCATCAAAGGAATCATTCCTTCCGGATTGCCGGGCAGGATATAATCGTCAACCACACGTTGGGTTAAATAAGGGGGTAGCAGCACAGTGAATGTATGGAGCAGCGTAAATAAAGCAGCAAGCACTAATTCATTCCGGTACTTGCCGACAGCGTTGAAAAAGAAATCAATATTTTGTTTGCGCAGATATCCCGGGTGAAATTTGTTTTCATCTGTTTGGTTATATTTGCTAAAAAAACCGCCTCGCATACATTTCTTCCTTCCCTTTTAAAAATCTTCCCGGATGCTGAGTGAAACGAATTCCCTGTAATCCTTGCTGGTTTGCATCAGTTCATGATGGGTACCCTGAGCTTTTATGGTGCCTTCTTTCAGGAAAACAACACGATTGGTCCTTTGGAGTGTAGAAAGACGGTGGGCAATGACGATGGTTGTCTTTTCGTTCATTAACTGTGAGACCGACTCCATAATCGTATTGTCTGTGACGGTGTCAACGCTGGAGGTTGGCTCATCCAAAACCAATATTTCAGGCTTTTTCAATAATACCCGTGCCAGGGCTAATCGTTGTGCCTGGCCTCCCGACAGACGGACTCCCCTCTCTCCAACCGGCGTCTGATAGCCGGAAGGAAGGGATTGGATAAACGTGTCCAATCCGGCTGCTTTAGCTGCTTCCTGAATATCCTGAAAAGAAGATTTCGGCGACCCCAATGCGATATTTTCTTCAAGGCTTCCATCGAATAAAAAGGGATGCTGCATGACAAAGCCAATTCTTTCCCTTAAGCTTGCAATGGTGTAGCGGCTGATCGGTTGATTATCAATCAGCACCTCACCACTATCGGGCTGATAAAATCGAAGCAATAACTGAATGAGTGTGCTTTTTCCGGCACCGGAAGGACCTATAAGAGCCGTGGATTCACAGGCTTGGATCTGCAGGTTAATATGACGCAAAACAGGTTCCTGATCATAAGAAAAAGACACATTTTCCATGGCAATGGATTTTTGAAGTCTTTCAAAAGGAACAGCTTCCGGGTCATCTTTCAGGGAAGTACCTTGGTTTAAAATATCAAGGATTCTGCTGGCTGCCGCATCGCCTTGGCTAAAAAGATTGAGTAGAAATCCGGTCTGGCGAATGGGTCGGCGCAACATGTTAACATAGGCCAGGAAAGCCACTAAAGTGCCGGCGGTCATTTGGTTGTGGGCAACAAGCCATCCACCTGCCAGTAGAACCAGTCCGGTAAAGAATCCCAGCAATGTTTCTGCATAAGGCATCCAAAACGCACTTATTTGATTGGTTTCCAGGGTCTTGTTCAACAATGAAGCATTTTCAGTGGAAAATTGACGTTGCTGCCACTCCTCATTTCCAAACAACTTGGTGACTTCAATTCCGGCAAGGTTTTCCTGAACACGCGAGGTGAGAATCCCTGTCTGCTTGCGAATCGTTTTGTATGCCGGTCTGACTTTTCCGGCATAAGTAAGCATTGCGTGAATCATTGGTGGTATTAAAGCCAGGAAAAGCAGTCCCATGTAATGGTTCCAATAGAATAAAGTAATAAAAATCCAAATAAGTACAAGGAAATTGGTGATGACTTTCATTAATCCGAAACCAATGAATCGATTCAACGTATCGGTGTCGGACACGACACGCGCCATAAGATCACCAACGCGAGCTTTGTCATAAAAAGAAAAAGACAATTGATTCAGGTGGTGAAAAAGCTGGCTTCTCAGCTCATGAACCACTTTCTGGCTTACCAGTTCGCTGAATACCTGCTGAGCAAAACTAATCAGCCCTTCTGCCAGGGACAGCAACACGATTCCCAGAGCCAGCCATACAAGCCACTGTGCATTGCCGGTTGGCAGCACTTCATCGACGGCATACTGCATTAACCATGGCGGCAATGTAGTCAAAAACGCAATGATCATCAGCAAAAGCCCGATGACGAGAAAATGCCAGCGATAGGGTTTTAAAAACGGCCATAATTTCATGATAAAACTCCCTCAAAAACTGATTTTCTATTATTGATTATACACGTTAGTGGGTAAAATAACAAAACCAACATAATGAGAACGGAAAGGATAAGAAAAGGAGGTGTCAACTTAGGTATAAATTACTGAGTACCCTGCTGACTTTTGAATGACGGAGAGAAGTGATTTGATGACTAAAAGGGGTGTAAGCATGAGGGAAAACCTACTGATCAGCCAGGAAAGGTTGCAGGAAATCAATCATTTTCTGGCAGACCCAAGCAATAAGCTGATTAATGAGCTGGTGCTTGTTGTTGAAAAATACGGAACGGTAGAGGAAATCAATGAACGTGCTAAGAAAGCGAAAGAACTTCCCAACTTGATGGCAAAACTTAAGAATATGGATTCGCCTTACTACAAAGACCTGATTTGGCTGGAAGAAAAACGTGACCAGGGAGCCTTTGTTTCGGTGTCTGAATATAGGCGAAACATAATCGGCGAAGAGGCTGACCGGCAATACTTCAATGAAGGGATGGCAGTAACGCTTGAAATAAGTGCATTACAGTATTTCCCCTGGTTAGTGGAAGAAGCGAAACAGGCCATCGAAAAAAAGGAAATGATGCCAGGGCGTTATATTCGAGTCCGTAAAATGAAAGAATCAGAAGAAGATCAGGGAGATTTGATCGCCATAGCGGCAGCCATGCAGATTGTGGGAGCCAGTTATGTGGAAACATTGGATACGAAAGGCACGGATGGTTCCAATGTCCATTTGGGCGGTCCTGAAACCATCACCGGATATTTTGGCGGGATTGGCCAGCCCAATGATCACGTATTGAAGTGGGTTGATGAATTACTCTATTATTATACCCGATATGGTATTGATCAAGTTCTTAATATCAACCCAGGAACGGTATTTGCGGCGTATATGCTTTATAAAATGGGAATAGACATTTCCTTTAAAATTTCCGTTTTTATGGGCAACGACAACCCCTACTCTGTCTTTTGGACATTAATGATGGCAAAACTATTTGCCCGGGAAGATGGGACAACACCGCTGAAAGGATTTAACCTCAGCAACTCCGTGAACAACAGAAGCATCGAACTGAGTGCCATGGCACGAAAACAACTGGATCTGGAAAGTCAGGTGAGAATAGAGCATCATATCACCGAGACATTCAACAGCATTGTACGTCAACCATATAATCGCCGTGATGAATTGCTGGAGCTGGCAGAAATTGTAGCCAACATAGCGGCAAAACATGAGGGAAATGATCCGGAAGAAGAGGAGAAACTGGAAACACCTTCCAGCATTCTCCATTATTTCAGAGATAAAGAAGAGGTCCTGGAATCCGGAGAAATGGAGCTGTTGAAGGGTCATTACCTGGGGAAACATGCTGCACTAAACCGAACAGCTGAGGCTTTGACAAGAAAAAATCTATCCTTTATCGCAGCCAGAAATCTGCATAAGCGATAGGAAGGGAAGATGTTAATTGTTTAACAATTGTTGAACTTTGTTACAAAATAGGATAAGATAAGGTAAACATCATATGCTCGGATGAACATGGCGAGAGAGTCCGTTAAGGTGCCGAAGAAGCAATGTGCAAAGTTGGGAACTATGCATAGAATCTTTCAGGAAAAAGGATCGCCATGGGACGAAACTCTGGAAAGATCCAGTATGGACGCCGAAGGTGCAATGCAGTCGAAACGGTTATTGGCGTGGCTGCAGAAACTCTCAGGCTTGAAACAGAGGACATGCAACTATCACTTCCCAAAGGATAGTTTGTGTGTCCTTTTTTATGTGAGAAAACAGAGGATGTTGGGTAGTTAACAAATGAGAATCGTTGGACGAAAGGAGGAGCAATATGACGGAGGAAAAACAAACACCGTTATTCGGATGGCATGACGCGAATGGTGGGAAAATGGTGGAGTATGCCGGGTGGCAGATGCCGGTGCAGTATGAAGGTCTGATTGCGGAGCATCAGGCAGTGAGGCAAAAGGCAGGCATATTTGATGTCTCTCATATGGGAGAGGTAAGGGTACGTGGGAAAGAGGCACTGAACTTTATTCAGCACTTACTGACGAATGACTTTTCTTCCATGAAAGACGGAGAGATCCTTTATACCTTCATGTGTTATCCTGAAGGTGGTGTAGTGGATGACCTGCTGGTCTACCGATTTGGAGAAAATGAATACCTTTTGGTGATTAATGCGGGCAACGTAGAGAAAGATTTGGTCTGGATTCAAAAAGAAGCGGAAGCCTTTGACGTCACCATCAATGATGAATCAGAAAATACAGGGGAACTGGCAATCCAGGGGCCTCTGGCGGAAGAAATCACTCAACAACTTACGGATACAGATTTGTCGGAAATAAAATTCTTTCACTTTAAGGACAACGTTACCATTGAAGGCGTGAACTGCCTCATCTCCAGAACTGGTTATACAGGGGAAGATGGATTTGAGATTTACACCCAATGGGAGGACCTGGAACCGGTATGGAAAGCGCTGATGGAAGCGGGAAAAGAAAAAGGGATTCAACCGGCGGGCCTTGGATGCAGAGACACATTACGATTCGAGGCTGGGCTGCCGCTTTATGGTCATGAGATTTCTCAGGACATTTCTCCATTGGAGGCTGGATTTGGTTTCTTTGTAAAACTGAAGAAAGAGGACTTTGTAGGAAGGGAAGCTCTTGTGAAGCAAAAGCAGGAAGGAATTCCCCGAAAACTGGTGGGATTTGAGCTGATTGGAAGGGGAATCGCAAGAAGTGGTTATGACGTCGTGTTGAATGATGAGAAGATTGGTTTTGTTACAACCGGGTACCTGTCTCCAACGCTGAATAAGAATATCGGCCTGGCCCTGGTGGATCGAAAAGCCATCGAAAACGCTGATCAAATGCAAATTCAGATTCGGAATAAACGAGTGGATGCGAAGCTTATTTCCAAACCATTTTACCGAAAGAATACAAAATCCAGAGATTGAAAAGGAATGTGTGCACGGTATTATTGATAACAATGAAAAAAGGAGGAGTTAAGATGAGAGAAATGGAAAAGTTATTGTTTACAACCGAACATGAGTGGGTGGATGTACAGGGTGACGAAGCGATTATCGGCATTACAGATTTTGCTTCCAAAGCGTTGGGCGATATTGTTTTTGTTGAATTGCCAGAAGTGGAGGAAAGCTACGGCATGGGAGACTCTTTTGGAGTCATTGAATCGGTGAAGGCAGCTGCAGACATGTACATTCCTGTTGACGGTACGGTTTTGGAGGTCAACACTGAATTGGAAGATGATCCGGCACTTTTAAATCAGGATCCGTTAGCAAACTGGTTCGTGAAAATTAAAATCAACGACAAGTCACAATTGGATGAATTGATGTCACCGGAGGATTATCAGAGATTCTGTGAAGAGGAGGCGTAGTATGTTTCCCTATATTCCCCATACGGAAGAAGATATTAAAAAAATGTTAGATACATTGGGCATGGATGACCTGGAGGATCTTTTTGCAGATGTTCCCAAAGAAGTTCGTTTTCAGGGTGATTTAGCCCTGGAAGCGCCGAAATCAGAAATAGAAATCCGGAAACACATGAATGAGCT
>SLLE01000153.1 GCA_007134225.1 Tindallia sp. | reverse complement strand
GCAAAAAAGTTGGCTCGTCTACTTCGTAAGGAATACCAGTGTACAGAGCCACAAAGAGCTTGACGGAACCGTTGCCTATTTCAGTTCCCCGTTCATCCAATTCATGGTAATAGTCTTCCAGATCTCCATGCCGGATATTAGCGGCAATGGATTCAGGCACCTCAAAGGCCCGCGCCAGGTCTTCCAGCGGAATATCAAAATAATGGCTGGTTTCACCGAAAACAAAGTTACCACGTATATCCGCCGGATCGTAGACTCCCTCAAATTCCCCTTCTGTGATTCGTGCCGGTGTTCGATCTGCCGTGGTTCTCCAATAGCCCATACTTTGACTCAGGGAAACACCTCCTATAAAGAGGACAGCAATTACAAGTGTAATTACTAAAGTACTCATCGACCGTATTGCTTTTGGTATAGATGAAGTTTTTCTGTCCACTTCAAAGGTCATGCATCCCTCCACCGGGCAGGCAACCTGAGAGGTGCACTTCATGCATCGAATGCACTGATGCTGGGTCACCATGTCACAGGTGGATATTTCCAGATTCATAGGACAAATCGCATCGCATTCTTTGCAGTCAATACAGGTTTCCGCATTTCTGCTCAACCTGACCAATGGTGTCCGGTTGAAGAATCCCAGCAGCGCACCGTAGGGACAGGCATATTTACAGAATGGCCTTTCGATAAACAGGGATAACACCAAAATTACTCCCAATGCTATCAAACCTCCGATGGCAGCATTACCCGTCCAGCTGTTAAAAAGAGCGTCATAGGGACAGACGTTAGCAAACACCAGCTGACCGGTAACGGCGGTCATGATCAGTACCCAGGCCAATACACCGTACCGCAAATAACGGAGCTTTTCATCGATTGGCTTCGGCACGAAATCATTATACCTTTTTTTGAACAGTTTTTTTCCAATACCGGAAAACCACTCCTGAACACTTCCCAGTGGGCAAATCCATCCGCAGAGAAGCGCGCCGAAAGAAATGGCTAAAAGAAATACGATCCACATAATGACAAAAGAAGAAGCACGGATTCTCTGGACGTATGCGCCGGCAGTCAGGTATTCGTAAATAGATGTAACCCCTCCCAGCGGACAGACAGCATGCAAGGATGAAGATGATAAAACATCCGCCGCAATAAGTGCCACTAAAACGAAGAACAAAATTTGAGTGAATCGAATCAAAATGGGTGTTGCTTTGTTTTTTTGCAATCAAAAAACCTCCTTTATACTTGATATTTGAGATCACGATCCTCTACAGTATAAAGAAGGTTTGTGGCGTTTTTGTGACCAAGTCAGAAAACTTTTTATTAAAACGATGCTCTGTCTTAGTCCCTGACCTTTTGTCTTTCTTAGTCCCAGAAAGTCATATCCATCATTTGATTGCACCAGAATCCGTTGAATTCATCCAGCGTGGAGTCATGATAAACATCCCCCTTCAGCCAGATATAGAGTCCGGTCGGATCTTCATCATAAGGATGATAGACCCACAATTCCTTGTTGTTGGAAGCACTGACCACGGAGGTCATCCGGATCACATGGGGTGGGCATCCCAGTGCATCCACCAGTTCCTCCCGGGTCAGACCTTCCATGTCTACATTCTCCCAGCCGGCCTTTGGTTTCATATCCGTCGGCTGATAATCCCAGCACCCATCGCAGGAAGTATCCACCACTCCGTTAACCGGCAAGTCTTCCTCAGAATCGATCATGACAGAGGAAGTATCGCCATCCCAATCAACTTCATAGCCTAAAAACTCAGAAACCACTCGCAGTGGCACATAGGTGCGTCCAGCATGGATAAAAGGTTCGTTTTCTGCCGGCACTTCCGCACGTTCTCCATTAAACACAATCTGAATATCTCGGTACGTTACATCGATGCTTACGGTTCTTGTCAGCGCCAAAGCAGCAGTGGCACCGGCAATCATCGCAAGAATTAGCAGGCAGACCATTCCGACGCGCATTTTTCCACTCCATTTTTTCATCTCTTATCCTTCCTTTCTTTTTATAGAAGTCATTAATACTTACTGTAAACGAAGTACGTTTCAATCGCTTTCATAAGTGTTCTCTTTGATAATGATGCCGTAGCTTTTCAGCTCTTCCATCATTCGACGGAAGACCGCTTCATTTTCTCCGACAGACGTTTCCAGGGGAAGCACTCCCTTTTCCTTGATAACCTCTTGTGCCACCATGCGCGCGATAATATTGGTGGGGTAGGCCGTGGTTCTGGCCATAGCCGACACGTTCTCCACTTCGTCATAAGCGTCCATCATCTCAAATTGACATTCCATCTTTTTACCATCCAGTATGCCTTTGGCTGTCAGGCGGAAAACCACCAGGTCATGATCCTCTTCCTTCTGCAGTTTTTCGGTCAACACGCAGGTCACCATTTCTTTCGGGGAGGCCGTACCCTTTTTAAGAAAAATTTCTCTTTCCTCAAATAATCCCAAATCCCGAAGGGTCATCATTTTGTCTGCGAAACCCGGATAGCGAAGGGTTTTTTCCACAATGGAAGAGACACCTTTTTTTGCCATCACATATGGCAAAGTTCCCAGCCCATTGGTAACAAAGCTTTCAAGGCTTCCCAGTCCTTCGAAATGAACCTGATCCACTTCCGACAGCGCCGGCAGCCTAACAATCTGATGATCCCGCAAGGCAATGGCATCGGTGGTGCAGTCTTCAATGACACTTTCAAAACTGAACACAATGGAATAATTCAGGGGCGGCTGTGGATACCGCGGAATTCCCCCTACCCTGGCAATTAATTTCTCTGTGGAATCCATCCGGCTGACGGCACGTCCAGCAAGAATATTGGTCAGCCCCGGTGCCAGCCCGCAGCCTGTCAGAATCGTACAACCGGCTTCCCGGGCCGTATCGTGAAGCGCTAACCGCTTCTCCGTATCGCTGCTGGTAAGGTCAACCAGGTTAGCGCCGGCCTCAATGGCCATCTTTGTAACTAAAATGCTCCATCGCTCAGGCATCGCATTGATTGTCACCGTATGCGCTTTCATCAGGTTGATAATACGGTCCCGATCATTGATGTCCGCCGCCAGCGATTCCAGCTTGGAAAAAGATCCCTCCCGAAGCTTCTGCAACTTTTCTTCATCAGCATCCAGCAACGTTACTTTTTCCACCTGCTCCTGGCGAGCCATGTCCCGGGCCAAGACCGATCCCATCAAACCAGCTCCAAGAATCAATACATCCATGAATGCTGCACATCCTTTCCCTTACTTTATGCTCTCTTCAAAATCCATACTCTCCCAATAGCTTTTCTCTATCAATTCTTTTCTGACGAAAATATTGAAGGACGAATCGCCTCCGTCCCGACTCGTCCTTCTATTTCCCGTTGCGCCGGTTACCAGACTTCCATATTTTAACAAGATGTTTGAATACCGCTATGTTTACAGGAATCATCATGGCACAAATCAGAAAGATCAAAACGTACCATCCCCACGTGGGCATCGACATAACCTCCTAAACATCAGACTGATTTGAACCGAAAAATAGACGAAAAGCCCTGATAGAAACAAACGGCAAAGAAGCGGTAAATATTTCTATCACTACGAATACCCGAAGTGACGACGGATTATGCAAAGATCCAGTAATGATGTTTTTCGAACTCCAGTGGTATGGGGGGGTCAGAAGACTCTCTGTCATAAGGGCGAGTCACCTCAATCCCGAGTCGCCGATATAATTTCTTTCGCAAACTGCCTTCCTTTTTCCATCGCTTCCGGTAAGATATTTCTCTTTAAGCGGTGGTCATTCTTCTCTGGATGCTGGTTCTCGGGGCTTGGCGTAATTTCTTTGGTAATGACAGGGTTTAAAGGAAAAAGGTCGATGAAGCCGCCCACTTCGCACTGATTACCATAATTACATGTGAAACAGGCGTACTCTCCCTGAACGGCGATGTCACCCGAATATTTAACTCGTGCATCTTCAAAATATAATTTCGTATCCCGAACCATATACCTGCCATCCCCAATCCCATCGACGGCGACGACGAATCCTTTTTTATTTTTCAAAGGAAATAAACTATTGTGCCTGCCTGAAAAACAGGCCCGTTCCCAAAAAGCCTGTCCTTTACCGTTCATTCGGTCCCAGTAGGTAGGCGCACCAAAAACAATGGCATCAGCATCCATCAGTCTATCCATAATTGGTTGGAAATCATCTTTCAAAATACAACAGTTTGTCGTGACACAACCATTGCAAGCCTCGCATGGTCTAATCACTTTCCCGGACAAAGAAATAACTTCATGTTTGATTGCTTCTTCATTCATTCCATTTAAGACCGCTTTGATAACCGTCTCAGATACTTTGTGTTTTCTTCCTGCACTTAAGCCAATGACTTTTTTCATTGAAACGCTCCTTATTTTTTTGAAGGATTCTTTCGATGATGTCTCTATCCCAAATCCCGATTTGGCATGTCATGAGTATACCACAGCTTTTCGCTTAAAGCATATAAAGGTCCCATCAGTGACCGCGGGAACAGTCTCCCGATCACTGTCTGGGGCCTCTTCGGTTTTTCTTAGTTAAGTCACGATTCATTATGCGTCAGACAAGTCCCTGTCCCCTTGTCTTTCTAGGTTTTTTACAGCCCACCGAAAATATAGGGTAACAGATTTTTAATAAATGGAGCAGCGATTAATGCTCCTATCAAAGAGAGAATCATTTGTTTTTTATCTCTATATAATAAAATCACTACTACTAATAAGCTAGTCACTCCATCATAATAAGAAATATCAATATAATACATGCCAAAGGAAAATGCCTGTGTGAAGAAAAAACCAATTATTATTGATGATAATACGATTGCTATCCATCCATGACCTTTTGAATACCAAGCAAAAAAAGCAAGAACAGGTGAAAATAAAATTATGATCCCCCATGCGATCATATACGTCTTTGGAAAAAAGCCAGACACAAATAGGGTAATCGAATAATAGCCTATAAACATCCCAATGAAAAATCCAAACACATTTACACTTGCTTTTAATGGTCTTTTGCTTAAGACTGCAATCATTACTGCAAAAAGGGACCAAATAGCCAGTCTCGAAAAAACATTGCGCAAGTCTAAATCCATAAGAACTCTATGCCATCCAATAGCATCATTTAAGGACATATTATCAAGTAGTTTTGAAAATACTCCAAGCATACTTCCTGATAATATCATTAAGATAGTATTGATTATATCCGATTTTAAATTTTTTTCTAAAGTGCCTTGTCGACAATTACTAAAGATTTCTTTCAAGACATTACCTCCTGTTATGCTCCCGGAGTTCAAATACTGGTGGTCTCAGCTGCATCTGTTTCTAGATCCTTCACCATCAAATAATCAACCCTTCAATTATTTAGGTGAAATTTCAGTAAGATTGCTTATTACCGCATCAATACCACTCCTCG
>SLLE01000177.1 GCA_007134225.1 Tindallia sp. | reverse complement strand
GGCACAACACCGGAAGAGATTGCCCTGAGCATCATGGCGGAAATTCAGAAAATAGCCTATCAGGGTGAGCTGATTCATCTGAAGGATAAATTTGGAACAGACCAGGAGCAACAATAATGGAACCTCTGGAAAGATACCTCATTAACCTGCATCCGGAGTGTTTTGAGAACGCTCAGGTGATTTCTTTTGTAGGGGCCGGTGGCAAAACAACCAGCATGTTCACCTTGGCCAGTGAATTTCGAAAAGCAGGCGAAACGGTTTTGGTCACTACCAGCACCGCCATTTACAAACCGGAGAAAGAGCCCTTTGATTGTCTCTGGTTGGAGGCAGAAGCAAAAAGACCGCTGGAAGAAAAAAATCCGGTAAATGGCATTACTGTTTGGGGTGATCGGGTGACGGAGGAGCAAAAGCTGAAAGGGTTATTGCCAGAACGTTTGCAGAATATCATCTATAAAAAACGGTACAACCGTGTGCTGATTGAAGCAGACGGTTCCCGGGAAAAACCCATGAAAGCCTCCAATGAAACAGAACCGGTCATGGTGGCATCGACGGATTTAGTTATTGGCGTGCTGGGGATGAGCGCCCTGGGGCAAAATATTTCAGAAGCAAACATTCATCGAAGCGCATTATTTTGTGAGTTAACGGGAAAGCAAGCAGGACAACGGATCTGCGAGAAGAGCGTTGCCGAGCTCATCGCTCATCCCCAAGGCCTGTTTCAATACACCCCGAAAGAGGCAAAGCGGTTACTGTTACTCAATCAGGCCGATGATGACAGACGCAGGCAGCAGGCAGCTGAAATTGCGGCACTTCTTAGGAAAAAGCATGAAAAGAGAAGGATCGATTATATGTTGGCCACTTCCTTTGATCCGGCCAATTACGAATTAATCTGGAGTGAAGGGTTATGATCACGGCGGTGTTGATTGCTTCTGGATTTTCTAAAAGAATGGGACAGGAAAAACTGCTTCTACCAATTTTTGGAGTTCCAATGATCCAGCGTATTGCCATGAAGCTTCAACAGTCAAAGGCTGGGGAGCGGATACTGGTTTACCGAAACCAGGAGGTAAGAAAGGTAACCGGCGATTATGTTCATCAGGCCGTCATGAACGAAAAGGCAGCCCTTGGCCAAAGTGAAGCAGTCAAGCTGGGAGTGAAAAAGGCGAACCCTCAGAGCAGCGGGTATCTGTTTGTCTTGGGGGACCAGCCACTAATTTCCGTTGAAGTGATTAACCAACTCATTGAAACCCATCAAAAGCACCCTTACCGTATCCTTCGACCCGTCTATGCAGATCAGCCGGGAAATCCGGTCTTGTTTCCCTCGGACTTTCGGGAGCAGCTGCTGCAATTAGAAGGAGATGAAGGTGGAAGAGTGATCATACAGGCGAATCGGCAGGCGGTGCTGGAATGTTCCTTTGACTGCCGGGAAGCGGGTCTGGATGCCGATACCTGGGAAACATACCGGCAATTGACGAAAAAACTGGAATCCTGAAATAGAAGGAATAAGAGAAAAAGGAGGAGTTTTGATGGCTTCATTTCTAGGCTGGATTAATGCAGTGTCCGCAGTACTGATGGGAGGGATTTATCCGATTAAGAAGAAAATGACCAGCAATAAAGAGTTGATTCCTCTATATCGAATTGTCCGGAAGATCCATCCGATTATTGGAAGCCTTATGGTGGTGATTGGCGGTTATCATGGTTATCTGATGCTGGGAGGAAATCTTCGGCTTCATTCCGGAACCTTGGTCTGGTTGATGCTGATTTTAATGGGAGTGGTAGCCATTCTTGGACAGGCAGTAAACGCGTTTCGGAAGAAATGGCGGCCGCTTCACCGAACTTTGGGACTGCTGATGCTGTTATTGCTGGTTGCACATGTGATAGCACCCTATTGGCTGATGTTTTAGAAACCTTGGAAGATACTTGAGATTTCGATGATCTTTCTGCATGAGAAAAAAATTATAAAACATTGAAATATCAACGATTTTTTAACTACCTACCTGTTTTGGGTAGGTAGTTGGATGCGTAAAATCATGGAACCTATCCTTTTCGTGTGTGTTGGGAAGAAGGGAATCATGGTACTTTTTAAACAGAGATGAAAGATAAATCATTTTAATCGCCAGAGCTTACCTGGAAGAGATCATGCCAAAAAAGGAGTGAAAGACCACATGAAAACAATGCAACTAAAAATACAGCCATACAATGCCCAACATCAGGGAACACGGCAGGCACAGGAAGATGCTTTTGGCATGGCAGGTCTTACGGCAGAAGGAACACCGGAAGAAAGAGGGTTTTTGGCCGTTCTTGCCGACGGCATGGGAGGAATGGCCCTTGGAAATATAGCCAGCAACACGGCTGTGAACAGCTTTTTAAAAGAACATGAAAACAGAAAAACGGAAGAGACGTCCCTTGGATTTTTGCAGCGAACCGCTAAAATTGCCAATACCGCAGTGTTTGACAAAGCCTATATTGACGGTGAGGAAGTGGACCTGGGCACAACGCTGGTGGCGGCGTTGATCAACAACAATGAGCTGCATTGGGTAACCGTTGGGGACAGCCATCTCTACCATTATCATAAGGGAAACCTTTTTATGTTGAATAAAGATCATATTTACGGCAACGAATTGCAGGAAGAAGTCGTGAATGGAAACATGACACAAAAGGAGGCGGAAAACCACCCGGAACATGATTATTTAACATCCTACCTGGGACTGCCGGAAATACCTGAGCTGGATATGAGTGAAACAGCATCATCTTTGGAAGGAGGGGATCAACTGCTGTTATGCAGCGATGGACTGGACAACGTACTGACTACATCAGAAATGCAGAAAATTCTGGAAACAGAACACGAAAACCCGGCAGAAGAACTGGTTCGCCAGGCGTTGAGTAAAAATAAACGACACCTGGATAATATGACCGTCATTGTCTTGCGAATGATATCGAAAGAATCATCAGAAAAAGGAGTGAGCAGAGATGAAGAAGTGGAATAAAAGAGTAGGGTTGGGCTTGGCTGTTTTATTGATCGTCAGCCTGATGGCGATGCCTGTTTATGCCAATCCGGTATCAGAAGCAACAAAAAGCGTAGTGGTAATCACTGTTTGGGATCCGGCAAACAATACGGAGCTGGGATGGGGCAGCGGCTTTGTAGTAGGAGATGGAGAACCCTTCCAGTATATTGCAACGGCTTGGCATGTCGTGGATATCGATTACATCAACTTTATGAGATCCATGGACGGGTTGCCGGAGGTTAACAGAATTGAAGTTAAAATCTGGATTTCAGCGGACGACCTGGTGCCGGCAACGGTTTTTCATCAGTTGCCCAACAGTGATATTGCCGTTCTTCGCGTAGATCCAAACCATCAGCTATTTGGCTATGAACCACTGGTGTTCAGCGACAGAAGCCAGATGTCCGTGGGAGACGATGTATGGGCCCTGGGATTCCCCTGGTCAACGGCAACGGCCTTTCCTACAGGATACTATACAGATGTGGTGGTAACAAGAGGAATTATCAGTAATATTGCATCCCCTGGCGGCATTGGCAGCTATCAGACAGATGCGGCGGTTAATCAGGGGAACTCCGGTGGCCCGTTGGTTAATGAAAGGGGAGAAGTTGTGGGCATTAACTCCTGGGGATTCACGGATGCCCAGGGTGCGAATATTGCCGTACAGGTGGATTATCTGACGGAATTCTTAATGCGCCGGGGCATCAACTACCTGAGTGCTACGGATGCGACACCGGATCCTATGAGCGACCCGGAGGAAGAAGAAGGTCTTCCGGCTGTTGGTGGTATTGATGGTCCCGGAGACACAACAGCACAAGAAGGAGCAACACCTGTTCAGCCGGATGCAACGGGAACCACCCACACACCTCAGGAAGAATCCGGCATGAATATGATGTTGGCCGGCGGTATTGGCATCGGACTGCTGGTGGTGCTTGGCGGCGCCGTGGTGGTCATGAAAGGCCGCAGCAAACCGGCCGCACAGGCGTTTGGAGGACCGGCTCCGGGTCACTCGCCACCCCTGCCGCATCAAACACCGCCTCAGCAAATTCCGAACATGCCACCTCCACCACCGGCAGGCGGCGGTGTAACTCAGCCAAGAATTGATCCACAGACGGCTCCTGTTACCCGGGCGAAGCCGAAACCGACACCGGTAAGCTCCGGACCTGGAATGAAAGGCATTTCCGGTCATTTCTCCGGTCAGTCCGTTGAATTTTTAGAAGGGCAGTTAATTATCGGAAGAGATCCCAGAATGGCTCACTTGGTATATCCTCAATCCATGGAAGAAATCAGTCGGAAGCACGTGACGGTTCGATTTGATGAGAAAACCAGACAATTTGTCCTGGAAGATTCTTCCTCCAATGGGACGTTCCTGTCTTCCAACGAAAAACTGGATTCAGGTAAGCCCTATTATTTAAAGCCAGGAGACCGATTCTATCTTTCGGATCCAAAAGAAGTATTTGAACTGGTTTTAAAGGATTAAGGTGAAAACAATGGAGATATCACGTGCTATGCTAACCAAAGCCGGCGGCAGAAAACGCAACGAGGATTATTGTGGATGCTATGCAAAAGACGGCCTGCTTTGTGCCGTGCTTGCAGATGGACTGGGCGGTCACCGGGGAGGCGAAAAAGCTTCCCGTACCGTCGTCCAGCAGGTACTGGAGGCTTTTGGAAATAAGCCGGGATGCTCTGCGGAGGCCTTGCATCACTATTTTCTGGAAGCGAACCGGGGACTGGCCGACGTTCAGCTTTATGATCCTCAAATGGCCGGCTTGAAAACCACACTGGTGATCTGGGTTGGTAACGGAAGACAGTCCGTCTGGGGCCATATAGGGGATTCCCGGCTTTATCACTTTCGGAATCAGCGCCTGACCTCACGAACAAAAGATCACAGTCTGCCACAAAAACTGGCAGATATTGGTGAAATTGAAGCCTCGGAAATTCGGCACCATGAAGACAGAAACCGTCTGACGGCAGTGATGGACGGTGGAGAAGCCATGAAGTGGCGTATTTTGGAAAAGCCGGCAGCCATTACGGAAAAAGATGCCTTTCTGCTTTGTACCGACGGGTTCTGGGAGTTCGTGGCAGAAGAAGAAATGGAATCGGATCTTCAACAAAGCAGACATGCGGAAGAATGGCTGAAGGCTATGGAAATTCGGCTCTTGGAACGGGCGCCAAAAGATCATGACAATTATTCGGCCGTGGGATTAATGGGAATTTAGGAGGCGATGAAGATGAGTAAACTAACCCGATGCGATAACGGACATTACTTTGATTCCAAGAATCATAGCAGTTGTCCTTACTGTGGTGTCCAAAGCCTGGACATCGACATTCAAAAAACCATGGCAAAAAGATCCACGCCGGCAGCAAAAAAACAAGCTTCTCCAGGGAGGCCGGCAGAGGAAGGCCGCACCATGGGCGTTTTTCATAAAAAGATGGGAATTGATCCAGTGGTGGGTTGGTTTGTCTGCATTGATGGTGGCGACAAAGGAAGGGACTACCGAATTGTCGCGGAAAAGAACTTTGTGGGAAGAAGTCAGGAGATGGATATTTGCATTGAAGGAGATGAAACCATTTCCCGGGAGAATCATACCATTGTAAGCTACAACCCTAAAGATCACAAATTCAGACTTTATCCGGGAGACGGAAGAGGACTGGTTTACATCAACGATGAGGAACTGGTGATGCCAGCGGTGCTGAATCCCTACGACATCATTGAGCTGGGGGAAACAAAACTATTATTTGTTCCTTTCTGTGGTGAGCAATTCACCTGGAAAAAAGAAAAGAAACAGGAAGAGTAAGTAAACTATCATTGAGCGGGAAGAAGGTGATGACAAATGGAAGCCAGGGACTTATGCATGGGATGTATGGAAGAGAAAGGAAATTCACAGGCATGTGACAACTGTGGATGGGAAGAAGGAACGTGCGCTTCCTCCCACATGCACCTTCCTCCAGGCACCATCCTGAACCGAAAATATGTAATTGGCCGTGCGTTAGGCCAGGGTGGCTTTGGTATCACGTATCTTGCCCGGGATTTATACCTGGACCGGAAACTGGCGATAAAGGAGTTTTTTCCGAGAGATTTGGTGAGAAGGGATCATGATAGCCATGCGGTCGTTGTTCATGACGCTGAGATGCAGGAGCAGTATGATTACGGGATGGAAAAGTTTCTGGAAGAAGGCCGCACCTTGGCAAAGTTCGAAGAACATCCAAATATTGTTTCCGCACAGGACTTTTTTAAGGAATATCAAACCGCCTACCTGGTGATGAATTATATTCAGGGAATTGCCTTAAATGATTATCTGAAGGAAAAAGGACAGCCACTTGCTTTTGATGAAGCACTCCCCATTATGATGCCGGTGCTGGATGCATTAAATGCGGTTCATGAGGCGGGTCTTTTGCACCGGGATATCAGTCCGGACAATATCTTTATCAGTTTGGGAGCCCGGGTGATGATTTTGGATTTTGGTGCTGCCCGGCATGCCATGACACAGCAGAAAAAAAATTATTCCATCATCCTGAAGCCTGGTTATGCACCTCCGGAGCAATACCGTCAAAGCGGGAACCAGGGGGCATGGACAGACATTTATGCGGCGGCAGCCACTTTTTACCAGGCGATCACCGGACAAATGCTGCCGGACGCCCTGGATCGAATGGACTATGAAGCAGTGCCGTGGCCGGACTGGATTTATCATGAGACAACGCCACAACAGCGACAGGCCTTGGAAACAGCATTAGCGGTGCAGGTGGAAAACCGATATCAGCGCATTGTTGATTTTCAAAATGCGCTGCTGACGGATGCGCCAAGGGCGGCTTCGGAAAGTCCCGAAAGGGAACCGGCAAGAAATAGTGCTCCTCCCCCGCCTGCCCCGGTTTCCGGTCATCGAACGACGGTGGCAGACCAGCACCAGTCCCGGGGGATGGATTATCAGCCGGTACAAGCACCAATCTATCGGGGAGAAAAGCACAGCACCGTTATTAACATCGGAAGATCCGCGGATAACGATATCGTCATTCAGGAGGAGAGCATTTCCCGGCACCATGCCCGGCTGAAACAGGAAAATGGGCAATGGTATCTGCAGGACCTTGGCAGCACCCACGGAACATTTATCGACGGTCATCCTGTTAAAGAAGCAGTTCCCCTAAAAGAAGGTGCTTATATAAAAATCAGCAGGGTGATGTTTTATTATAACGGAAAACACCTGTTATCTGAAAGAGGCGAAGTACTTCATACGCTACAGCCCTCCGGAAGTGGAGCGCCGCCACCGCCGGCATCACCTTCGGCAGCAGGATCCTCTCGTCCTGTGGGACAGCAGGCAGCCTTTTTGGAAAACACCAATACGGCTTCCAGACGATTAATGATTCTGGGCGGTGTTGTGATTGCAATGGTAACGGTGATCGTCCTGATTTATCTGGTAAGCGGGTAAGCCCATCGGCGGACGGAGGGATGATGCTCATGAAGAATAAAAGAATAACCGGAATGGCCGTTTTTATCTACTTCATTGCTTTGCTGCTGACACTGGAAGCATGGGGGCAGCTTCCGGCAACAGGTATTTCTCTGAACCGTTCCAGCACAACCATGAACCGGGGAGCGGAACTTCAGTTCAGCGCCACCCTGATGCCGGAGAATGCAAATCAGGACGGTATCCGGTGGACAGTGGACAATACTGGTATTGCAACGGTCAATCCGGTTGCAGGGAACCCGCTGCAGGCAACGGTAAAAGCTGTTGGCGCAGGAAGCACAACGCTTACCGTGCAAACGATGGAAGGCCATACGGCCACTGCCAGCATTCGCGTCGTTGTTCCCGTTACCGGTGTAAGTTTAGCGAATACGGACCTGGAACTGATTCGGGGAGAAAGTCTTTCTCTTTCTGCAACCATCCAGCCGGCGGATGCCACCAATAAAAACTTGCGCTGGGTCAGCGACGACCCGGATACCGTTCGACTGGTGGAGCCAGGCGCCGATTCCTTCGGATCCTGGCACACAGTGACCATAGAGGCGCTGGAAGCAGGACAGGCACGTGTCCGGGTTGAAACACAGGATGGAAATCAAAGTGCCGGGATCGACATCGACGTTATTGTTCTGGTGGAAGCAGTGGTGTTTGAGGATGAAACCGTCGAAATGAATTCCGGGGATAAAATTCAGCCCATGTTTGAAATCCTGCCGGCAGATGCGACCAATCAGGATGTTTGGTACGAATCCACAGAGCCATCCATTGCGACGGTGGATGAAGACGGCATCTTAGAAGCTCATAAGGAAGGCGCAGCTCGTATTATTCTTAGATCCTATCAGGACCGGATGATTTTTGATCACATGCTGGTATTGGTGGACGGGGCTGAAGCACCGGAGGATGAAGAGGGGATGCTTGTGTTAACAGAAGAAACCACAGGCGAAGACCCTGCTGCAGAAAAAGGTCAGAATCCGGGAGAAGCACCTCCAGGTGAAAATGTTCCATCGGACAGCGTTGGACTGGGAGCCAGAATGCCACTCATCATAGGAGCAGTTCTTTTGATCCTGCTGGTGGGTTTGGTGATGATGTTTCGAAAAAATTCATTCGGTGAAATGAAAAAACAGGCCATGGCATCGTCGGCTTATCAGGAGGAACCAGTACCGATAGCGCCACTGGCAGTCGGGCCGGAGGAAGTAAAAATTCCTGGGAGAGCCGTGGTTTGGGGTTTGTCCGGTGAATTTGAAGGCCAGGGCATTGAACTGGCAGAAAATCTGCTGATTATTGGCCGGGACGCGACGCTCTCCCATGTGGTATATCCGTCCCACCGGGAGGATATCAGCCGTAAACATGTGAAAATAGAATTTGATGCTGAAAAAGGAAATTGCTGGATAACAGATTTGTCTGCCAATGGAACCTACCTGGCAGATACAGAAGAGCGCTTGCCCCATGATCAGAGCGTTTCCCTCCGCAGCGGCAGCAAATTTTACCTGGTAGAAAAATCGGAGTTGTTTGAAGTTGAATTTTAATTACGATGGGCACCGGCAGTCTGATACTGACATCAAGGAAAAAAGACGAAAGCTGATTAGATCGATAAAGGTAGCTCAGACTTTAGCCCTTCATCAGCTGCAGGGTAGCCTCCACCCGGGTGCCTTTTCCCAGGGTGCTTTCCACCTGGATCCGTCCCCCCATCAGCTTCACCAGCTCCCGGGTAATGACCAGGCCCAAACCGGTGCCCTTTGATTGAAGTACGGAACCGTCATCCGCCTGGTAAAAGGGCTGAAACAGCTTTTCCAGGATTTTTTCCGTCATGCCGGTGCCAGTGTCTTCCACCACCAGGTGCAGTATGTGATGGTCCCGGGGGCTTTCCGGGCAAGTGACCGTGATGTGAACCTGTCCCTCTTCGGTAAACCTGACGGCGTTGCCGGCCAGGTTCAGGAGGATCTGGCGAAGTCGCTGGGGATCGCCCACCACTTTTTGTGGCAGGTCTTCGGCCAATGTTAGCTGCAGGGACAGGTTCTGTTGCCGGGCCAGGGAATAAAGAGGAGCCAAGGACGTCTGGATTTCCTTCTCCAGAAGAAAGGGCTTGTGGTCCAGCATAATTTCGCCGGCTTCGATTTGGGCATGGTCCAGCACGTTGTTGACGATGCTAAGCATATGGTTGGCAGACTGTTTCATGTAGCACATAAACGCTTGCTGCTCTTCGTCCAACCGGGTTTCTTCCATAAGCCCAACAAAGCCCAGTAAGCCGTTGAGGGGGGTGCGCATTTCGTGGTTCATATGGGTCAGGTAACGGCTTTTGGCTTCGTTGGCGGCTTCGGCTTGCTGCTTCGCAAGTTTCAGGGCTTCCTCCGCCTGCTTACGTTCGGTGATGTCCCGACCGATTCCTAAAATACCGATCAGGTTGCCTTCATGATCCATGTAAGGGGTTTTCAATGTATCCAGCAGTATCTTTCGGCCGTCGGGGTAAGTGACCCATTCTTCGTGTTGAAAGGTTTGAAGGCTTTGCAGCAATTTCATGTCGCGGTACCGGTTTGAGTCTGCCTCTTCTTTAGAATGAAGATCATAATCCGTTTTACCCGCTATTTCCTGCAAAGAGATCCCTATATACTCCGCATAAGCGGCGTTGCCTCCCAGGTACACTCCGTTCAGGTCTTTGTAAAAAACCAGATCCGGGATGGAATCCAGCAAAGAGGTGAGCAGCCCGTTCTGCTGGCGCAGTTCGTCTTCGGCCCCATTGGCGATCATATCCAGTTCCTTATTTTTCAGTTCCAGTAATTTTGTATGTTCCTTCAGTCTTTCTTCTGCTTTTTCGGCTTTTTCCTTCAGCATGATCAGTGTCTGGCGTTCTCTTTCTCTTGCATAAAATAAACTGATAAATTCAGCAATTTGATTGATCAGCGCCCGTTCTTCCTTCAAAAAAGGCCCTTCATCCAGTGGGGGTTTTTCCACAAGGTACACAGCCTCTATGTAGCCAATATATCTTTCTTCCCAATATAATGGCACTCTTTGAAACCAGTCTGTTTTTTTGTATCTGGGCGTTTTCCACTCATCATCATGGATTTTTATTTTGGCGGCCGTAATTTCCGGGTATTGCCAGGATTGAACCAGTATATCGAGAATTTCATTCATCTTGTTGTCATAATCCTTGTCTAACTGTTGTGTCACAATATAAGCAGAGTAAATGCAATTTAATTCTTTTTCCCGTTCACGTAGCTGCCTCTGCATGCTCATGATTTCTTCGCCAACCTTTCATAATTAATTCTTCCCGCTGTTCTTCTTGAAGGGGGACCACCTCAAGAACCTTGGTTGTTGTCGGGAGACGGTGTCTGAAACTTTTTCATTCTTCTTCATCTCTGACTTGAGAATTCTGGAGGACGCTATGATTAACGTCAAAGCGACTCCAAGGTTCTGATAAAGGCTCATCATTTTAGGTTTTAAGTGATGCAAATAATGTCGAATTTTTTTTAATCATTTGTTCAGTATCATCTTAACACAAAATTTTCAAAACTACATAACAAAATTAAGAAAATTCTCTATATTTCGGCATGAACTTAAGCTTTATGCCGGCTGGATCCGTTTTTGGGTTCATAGTAGCCATGCTCTTCCTTGAATTCTTCGCAAACTACTGTAAGATAGAGAATTTTATAATTGTCGTGGAATTTAAAATTTAGGGTATATTACCCAAAAGGATGGCTTTGTTTGCCACTTACATAACAAAAATTACAGGGAAGGAATGAATCCGGATGCGGGACCAACCATTTTATAAAAAAATTATTGATCAATCCATAGTTGGTTACGCCTATCATAAAATTGTGACGGATCAAGAAGGCCTTCCCTGTGATTATGTATACATTGAAGTCAATCAGGCCTTTGAAGAGATCACCGGGATGAAGGGAGAAAGCATCCGCGGGAAATCTGTTACTAAGGTGCTGCCGGGCATTGAAAAAAATGAATTCGATTGGATCGGATTTTTTGGTGATGTGGCCCTGAATGGAAAACAAAAGAATTTTACACAATACTCGGAACCTCTGAAACGATGGTATAACGGAAATGCATTTTCTCCCGAACCGGGATATTTTGTTGTGACTGTCATCGATGTCACCAAGGAGCAAAAGCAAATACAGGGGTTGAAAAAGATCTCGGAAACATTGGAATCTTTTCTTTATGATCTGGAAGGGGAAATTTCTTATCAACAATTTGCGGATACCGTCTTAGAGCTCTCCGAGGCAAAATATGCCGCCTTCAACCTTTATAACGAAGACGGGAAGAAATTAAAAACGATGGCTATTGCAGGAGATCGGGGAAACATCAGGGAAGCCGTGGAAATCATATGGATGCAGCTTGAAGGAAAAGAATGGAACTACGAGCCCCTGAGAGTTGAAAAAATTAACAATGGGACCATCAGCCGGTTTTCAACACTTCATGAACTGTCCGGAGAGGTGATCCCCAAAAAAGTCAGCGATCTCTTAACAAAAACCCTTGGAATCGGTGAAACGGTAGTGGTGAAAATTCATAAAGAAAACATCATGCTGGGTGATTTTACGTTCCTGATGCCAAAGGGAAAGGACTTCCGAAACGATGCCCTCGTGGAAATGTATGGAAGACAACTGGGGCTGATGATCGACAGAGGCAGGATGGAAGAGGCAATGAAGGTGATCCATGATGATCAGGAAACCCTTCTTGAAATCTCCACACAGTTGATGCGTGCCACCTCCGAAACCCTGGATGCCATTATTGAAGAGACTATGGAAAAAGCGGCAACAATTGCTGTGGCCGATCGGGTGTATGTCTTCGAATATGATTTCGAAAAAAAGGTCTGCAACAATACCTATGAATGGTGCGGAGAAGGAATCATTCCGCAAATCCATGAATTCCAGGGAATCCCCCTGGAGGAAGCCCAAGCCTGGCTGAATGATCATCAAGAGAAGAAAACCGTCGTCATCGACGATGTGCAGTCCATGACCGAGGGAGATCCCATTAAGTCCATCCTGAAAGCAGGGGGGATTAAAAGTCTGATTTCTATCCCTTTATTTCTGGGGGAGAGCCTTTACGGGTTTATCGGTTTTGATGCAGTTAAAACCCATCACCGCTATACCACGAAGGAAAAAACCCTTTTAAATCAATATGGAAACAGTTTGTTATCCACCATATCCCGAATTCACTCCCGCCGGGCCTTACGGAACAGTGAAAAACGGAACCGTTTTATTGTGGAGAATATTTCCGATATGATCTGGATGATGGATCTTGACCTGAATATCACCTATTGCAGTGATTCTGTGGAAAAGATCTTAGGGTATTCCGCCGAGGAGTTTTTGGGATTAGAGACCGCTGTCCGATATCCGGAAGAGGCTCTTAATACTATGAAGGGTCTTTTAGAAGAGGAATTAGAGATAGAGAAAAAAAGCCAGGACCTGAATCGCAGCAGGGAAGTGATTATTCCTCACTATACCGCCTCCGGGGAGACAAAGTGGCTGGCCTTTCATCTTTCCTTTACCAGGGACGCCAAGGGGAATCCCGAAGGATTGATCGGTGTCGCCCGGGATGTTACGGGAAGTAAGGAGCAAAAGGAAAAAATTGAATACTTAAGCTTTCACGATCATCTCACCGGTCTTTTCAATCGTCGGTATTTTGAAACGGAGCTGAAACGATTGGATACGGAGAGGAATTTACCCATTACACTCATTATGGGAGATCTCAACGGCTTGAAGCTGGTGAACGATTCCTTTGGTCACGGAGTGGGAGACGAGCTTCTTGTCAAAGTCGCTGAAACACTGAAAAAATCCTGTCGGCCCGATGAAATTATTGCAAGAATCGGTGGTGACGAATATGCCATTGTCCTTCCCGGTATCGATGGTGTTGAAGGGGAAAAACTGATTGATCGCATAAAGAGGGCCTTGAAAAAGGAAAATGTCCGGGGAATCAATGTCTCCGTCTCCTTCGGTTATGCAACGAAATCCTCGATGACAGAGGGAATGGCTTCGGTGTTTAAAAAGGCCGAGGATCAGATGTACACCCATAAGCTCCTCGAGGGATCCAGCGTAAGAGGCCAGGTCATCGATCAGATTATTCTCACCATCAACCAGAAAAGCCCCAGAGAGGAAGTCCATTTCCATCGGGTGTCGGAGATCTGCGTCATCATGGGAGAAGCCCTGGGAATGAAGGAATACGAGGTCAACGAATTAAGAGTCTTAGGCCTCTTTCATGATATCGGAAAAGTTGCCATTGCCGATGAAATTCTCAATAAGCCGGGAGCCCTAACCGAAAAGGAGTTTATCGAAATGCGCCGCCATGCGGAGATCGGCTATCGTATTCTCAGCACCGTCAACGATCTTTCAGACCTTGCAGAGTTTGTGTTAGACCATCACGAGCGCTGGGACGGGAAAGGCTATCCCAAGGGTTTAACCGGCAAGGAAATTCCTATTCAGTCGAGAATCTGCTCCATTGCCGAAGCTTATGACGCCATAACCTCCCACCGACCCTATCGATCAGCCATGAGGGAAGCGGATGCCTCAAGGGAAATGGAAAACAGCGGGGGAACCCAGTTCGACCCAGAGCTGGTGGAAGTGCTGATCCGAAAAGTGAAAAGCGGTGAGATTAAATCGAAAGCCCCCTGAACAAACTTGGGGGCTCATTGGGTCGAACGGAGTCAACCTCAGGGGTGGCTCTTTGGGTGGAGGCACATTTTAAAATGCCTGCTCTTTAAGAATAAAAATGGTTCTGAAATGAGCATCCCACTCGACGGTGTAGCCATAGTCTTCTAAAGCTCTGATGGCCATCATTTCATCGGCAGGCTTCGGATCCAGATCAAACAATTCAACGGCCACAGAGGTGGGCATGTAAGACCGGCCTTCTGCAGAAATCTCAATATTGGCTTCATGCTCGATCACATCGTATTCACCCATTTGCATCACCATGTTTTCATCCACGTCAATAATGGCGACAATAGGGCTTTCCTCATGGTCAACTCCTGTCATTCCGCTCATCATCCACATGGTCAGATCTTCTTCGGTAACCACTTTTATAGAAGTGGGCATCTCAATGTCCACTTCATCCAGCTTGTTGGCGCTGCTTTCCATCGCCAGATACATGTCGCCAAAAGGGGTAGTCAGGTAAATTGCAGCCAGTTCCTCATAAGAATCTTCTTCAAAAACCGTGCTCTGTTCGTAGGTGCTGCCGTCAATGTAGGTTCTCACTTCTTCCAGCATCGGGGCGACGAACATTTCATACATTTCCATCATTTCTTCCATTTCTTCTTCCGTTAAATCCAGCTCTTCTGCAGGCATTCCCATCATCATAGCCATTTGCTCCATGTTGGTCATCATATAGACAAGGTAAGCATCCAGCAGATCGATCATATCATCTGCATCCATGGAAAGATGATAGGTGTTGTCTTCAAAGGTCATGTCCAGTTCAAATTCCAGCTCCATACCTTCCAGCATGTCAAGAATCTGAACCAGAAATCCGGAGTCCAGCTGGAAATCCACCTGATCATTTTCCAGCATGACAAAATCTTCTTCCAGAATCAATTCATCTTCCATTTCAGCCAGCTGCGCCAGGAAAAGGACGAATTCCTGATTCACATAAATGTTTGTGCCTTCTGTGAACATTTCAATAGTGGGAATCATCAGTTCCGGATCATCTGCTTCCACTTCGATGGTCATGTGGGTTGCAAAGCGTTCCATATCTGAAACGCCAGACATCCGGACAGTAAAATTATGTTCCACTACGTCCGGAAAACTAAGTTGAAGTTCAATAGCCGATTCACTTTCCATGGCCTGCCATTCTTCGTAAATTTTCCTCATTTCGTTCCAGTAGTCCTGGCCCGGTGTTGTTTCTGCTGATACGGGAATCATGCTCACCAGCATCATCGTTACCAGCATCAGGATTAATGCAGTTTTCTTCATGCCATAACACTCCTTTTTTATTTTTGGTTTACTGCCTATCTATATACATACCTCTCTACGAGGCAGGATATCAAAATAAGGAAATAGCACCTGTGTCCCGAACTTGAACTTTCTTTTCCTATACCCCTAACCAACTAACCCCAAATAACCCGCCGCAGGCGATGTTGTTCTTTACTGTTCCAGCGTTCGCTGACTACGATATGCTTCAACGTTCTGCGTATGGTCCTGATAATCGCGGCTGAAATTGTGGCCTCCGTTGCCAACAACGAAATAGAGGTAATTATGGCTTTCCGGCTGCAGGGCGGCTTTGATGGAAGCGCGGCCAGGGTTGGCTATGGGCCCTGGAGGCAGCCCCTTATATTGGTACGTATTGAAAGGGTGCATTTCTTCCAGATCCCGATACAGCAGCCGATTTGCCAGTTCCTGTCCATTGTCCAGCCCATAGAGGACAGAAGAACAGAACTGCAGCAGCATATCAATCTCCAGGCGATTATAGATAACGCCGGCAATGGTATCCCGTTCATGATCGCCAAAAGCTTCCTTTTCAACCAGCGAAGCAATCGTAAGCAATTTGTGAACTGACATGTCTTGCTCGGCAGCCTGTTCCTGATAGTCTGCCAGCACTTTTTCCATTTGATTGGCCATGATGGAAACAATTTGATCCGCTGGCTGATCCGCCTCGAAAAAATAAGTGTCCGGGAATAAATAGCCTTCCATGGGGAAATAGAGAGGATCTGAATCAAAATCAGCGTCAGCATTTTCAAAATATTGATTGGTGGCTTCCAGAAATTCTTTGCGGGTTATCAACCCATTTTCTTCCAAACGACCTCCCATTTGATAGAGAGTGTAACCTTCCGGAAAGGTAATGCGAATCTGATCCCGTTGCTGCCCGGTTTGAATAAGAGTAAAAATATCCTCAAAGCTACTGCCAGGTTGGATTTCATATTCACCGGGACGGATGTTCCGATCCGCTCCCGAAGCCTGTGCTTCTCTTCGGAACCACATAGCACTGCGGATCACTCCGTGGTCTTTCAGGTTTTCGGAAACGCGGTGCAAGCTGTCGCCTTCTTCAATCCTCAGTGTGACAGGTTCTTCATGAAGTGTTTCTGTCAGCATGGTTGGCGCCAGCATTAAAGCACCTACGGCGGCGCCGGCCAGCAAAACAAAGAAAAGTGCAAAAACGACTAAACAACCTTTTTTCATTTTATACAAACCTCCAAAGAGAATTTTATAGTCAATAGAGCTATTGCTTTCATTTTACCATGACCATCGAATGAATGCATCTTTACGGATTGAAAAAGATGGAAGTTTTGCATAGAAATGAAATTCAAAAGATAAGAAGGCTATCGTAAAAGACGCTAAAGAAGCTACAAGAGAGGAAGCATGCAGGAGACATGTTTAGGTTCGTCGCAACAGGTGAATAAAAGTAATACAGAGGATAAGCGTGATGAAAAGAAAAAAGATCCTTTGATGACATGATGGCCGGAAGGGAGCTGTCCGGTATGAATATAAAAAAATATTTGCTGGTTGCAGGGATCATTGGTATGATGGTTCTGTTCATGACCATGACAGAAGATCGTCGGGCATGGTTGCTTAGTTTTGACGTGGATGAAATTCAGGATATGATTCTGGTTTATGGCGTCTGGGGCCGTCTTGTTTTCCTTGGGATGGGAATTTTTCGTCCTTTGATGGTGATCCCAGTGTCTTTTTTCTTTGTTACAGGTGGACTTGCTTTTGGGACACTGGAGGGAAGCTTTTGGGCATTGTTGGGGATGGCTGGATCTACCTCTCTCATTTATCTAGTTTCCAGCCGGTTTCATCGGATGTTCCGCCGAATAGTTCCCTATAAATATATGGCAGTGCTTTACAACGTGACAGAAAAAGACCTGATGCCCAAGATTTTTTCCATCCGGGCAACGCCTGGAATGCCCTTTGATTCCATCAGCGCAGCAGCTGGATTAACCCGCCTTCCCTTCAACAGGTTTATGATGGGGACGGTGCTGGGGATGCTGCCCAAAGGGATTTTGTATACGTATCTGGGGGAGAACCTGGACAATTATTTATCACCGGAAACACTGGTGGTGTATGGAATTTTAATTGCAATGGCCATCGCTCCGCATCTTTACAAGCGTTACAAACGTAAAGGAAAAAACCATCAGGATCAGTTGAAAAAGATGGAAGAAACCCCTGGTAAAGGAGAGTCTAAATGACAGACGAATTTTGTATGAAGCTGGCCCTGCAGGAATCAGAAGCAGCAAAAGCCATCGGAGAAGTGCCCATTGGTGCAGTGGTGGTCCGAAAAGGGGAAGTCATTGCCAGGGCACATAATAAACGGGAGACAGATAAAAATGCAACGGCCCACGCCGAGCTCCTGGCCATTCAAAAAGCCTGCGAGGCAGTCAATGGATGGAGGCTGACGGAAACAACCTTATATGTTACCATTGAACCCTGCCCTATGTGTGCCGGAGCGATTCTGCAAAGTCGGATCGACAGGGTGGTCATTGGCGCCATGGATCCGAAAGCCGGTGCCTGTGGATCATTGCTCAATATCCTTCAGGATGAAAGGTTTAATCACCAGGTAGAAATTATTACCGGCGTTTTGGAAGAAGAGTGTTCCGAAATTATGAAACAGTTCTTCTCAAAGCTTCGAAAGAAAAAATAACATAAAGAGGTGATGGTCATCTTGAAAGAAGAATGGTTGGTTGCGTTTCATTCCACTCATCATGCCATAGCGGCTGAACATTTGGCAAAAGCCAGTGGATGGGCGATGGAAATGATTCCCACCCCAAGGGATATTTCCGCCAGTTGCGGTCTTTCGTTGCGGTTTACTGATGCAACAGCGGTAGATCAGGAAACGGTTACACGTAAATTAAAGGAATACAACATTGTTTGGGCCGGCATCTATTTTGCGCAAAAGAACACTGAAGGACAAAAATCGTGGCAATTACAATAAAAAAACCCTTGCCAAATAGAAGAATCTTCATTATAATAGACTACGCGGCTGATAATCAGATGGATAGGTTTTTTATCGTGGAGAGGTGACCGAGTGGCTAAGGGGCACGCCTGGAAAGCGTGTAAGGCTTAACGGCCCCGCGGGTTCGAGTCCCGCTCTCTCCGCCATTTTAATTTGTCATAAAGGTTGCTGTGCTAGACGGGGAGGTAGCGGTGCCCTGTAACCTGCAAACCGCTATAGCAGGGTTGAATT
>SLLE01000166.1 GCA_007134225.1 Tindallia sp. | reverse complement strand
TCATTGCCCTGGGACGACAGCCGGTATCTGCCGGAATAGGACTGGAGGCGGCAGGCGTAAACATCGACAATCGCGGCTTTGTTCTTGTCAATGAAAAACTTCAAACCAGTCAGCCAAACATCTATGCCTGTGGTGATATTACCGGACCTTACCAGTTTACGCATATGGCCGGCTACCAGGCCGGAACTGTGGTGCAAAACTTATTCTTTCCCCTGAAAAAGAAAGTCAACTACCGCCATGTAGTCTGGACTACCTATACCAGCCCCCAGGTGGCCCATGCCGGGCATACGGAAGCCAGCGCCAAAGAAGCTGGTTTACTGGGTACGGTCATTACACAACCTTTCCAGGATATTGATCGTGCCATTATTGACGAAGACCGGGGCGGGCTGTTAAAGCTGGTGCTTGATCAACGCAAACGGGTGATCGGAGCCACGCTGGTCTGTGAACAGGCCGGTGAAATGATGCCATTGGCTTCTCTGGCTATTGTCAACAAAATGAAGCTCTCTGGCTTTTCAAAACTAATTTTTGCTTATCCTTCAAAGTCCGAGGTTTTTCAGGCTGCCGCATTAAGTCAGCTAAAAGAATCCTTCAAACCTTGGCAAAAGAAGCTGTTCAAAAAAATTTTTCTCTAACCATTATCATAGGATGGATCAAAAAACCAAAGGAGGCAACCTTATGTCAAAAGACAGTTTGACATTTAAAGAGAGAATCATGGCAAAAGCCGTCGAGGTTCAAATGGGCCAGCCGATGGAGGCGCCGATCATTGCTCCGGTCAACAAACCACTTGATCAATGCAAAGTAGCCCTGGTGACCACCGCCGGCATCCACCTGAAAGAGCAGAAGCCCTTTAACCCTGAAGCCGGCGATCATACGTTCCGATTGATCCCCCGAGAAACGCCGCCAGCGGATCTGACCGTCACCCATGGTCATTATGACGAAACCGATGTGCGAAAGGATGTGAACTGTCTTTTGCCCATGGAAAGGCTGGAAGAGCTGATCGAGGAAGGATTTGTCCAGGCATCGGCTTCAGCGCACATTAGCTTTATGGGCTACATCCCGGATGTCACTCCACTGATCAAAGAATCAGCTCCGGAAGCGGCGCGAATTCTTAAGGCCGAAAACGTGGACATTGCCGTTCTGACTCCCGGCTGATATACCTGCCATCGGTCCGTGGGACTGATCCAGCGGGAAATGGAAGCTGCAGGGATTCGAACGGTTTCTGTTGTCAATCTTGTTAATATTGCCAAAATCATGAGGCCTCCCCGCATGGTCCAGGTCAAGTTTTCTCTGGGAAAAATATTTGGGCATGCAGATGACCCAAAAACCCAGAGGGCGATCCTGAAAAAAGCGATTCTTTTTGCATTGGAAGGGGAGCCGGAAGGGCTTCTGGTCTATTCCTAAATTAGCTTGACCTGATAGTTTTGAGAAACCTCCAGTTTATCCCATAAAACGGTAATGACTGCTTCTCCGGATTGATGCGGCATAAAAACCCCTTCATCCGTGACACTTAAAATGTCCGGCCGGGAAGAAATGTACCGAACCGGGTAAGGCGTATGGCAGAAGCCGGTATTGTAAACCGCCGTGATCAGCATTTGGCGTTTTCGTTCTTTTATTTTCACCAAGGGAAGATCGTCAATCATCAGCTGTTCCGGCTTTCCGGTTTCACCAAAAAGATACAACAGCGGACAATGCACCCGGCTCATCCAGGCTTTTTCGCTGTGACTTCCTTCTGGAACCAGCCAGCAAGCCATATTTTCCGATTCGCTGATTCCCTTTTTCCGCAGTTGCTTGACCATCATCGAAAAATCCTGGGAAAGTTGTCCTTCCTGCTCTCCCATGTCCATCCACATACGGGTGGGCATTTTGCTGTTGGGCAACCGCTTAATCTGCTTCAGAGTTTTTCCCGGATTCCACCAGAAAGACGGCGACAGCACTCCCAGTTTCCCGAAAACCTCTGGATGCCGAAGTCCAATGTTAAAAGACACCAGTCCACCCATGGAAGACCCCATCAGCCCGGTGTTTTCTTTCCCGGGCAACACCCGGAAATTGGCTTCGATAAAAGGTTTCACATCGTTTAAAAGAAAAGATTCGTATTGAAGTCCACGCCCCTTAACGGAACTACCCTGGTAGGCACCGTCCATATGAGCGTACTCGCTAAGGCGTCGCTCATTCTGATGGGCG
This sequence comes from Tindallia sp., assembly GCA_007134225.1. GTDB lineage: Bacteria > Bacillota > Clostridia > Peptostreptococcales > Tindalliaceae > Tindallia. The sequence continues at coordinate 3,216 of SLLE01000166.1, read as the reverse complement.
ATCCCTACAATAAGGATCTCTTCCATCAGCCCGGCGGCAATCAGCTCATCCGCCGTCTGATGGATTTCCCATCCGTCTCCGGAATAGGAACGGCTTCCATCAAAGATATTCTGTCCGTCGTGCATGTAAAGAACCGGATAACGACGATCCGGCTCAAATCCGTAAGACGGTGGCAGGTAGATATACAAGCTCCGGAAATTTTTTAGCGCTCGTGAATAAAATCGATGAATAGACATATGGCTGCCTGGTTCGCTGGTCAACATTGGCATTACCTCTCTAACTAATCTTCTTCCAAAATTCATCGGCCCACTATCCACATCCTTTCGTTCATCTGGAAGAAAACCAGACGGTCAGAATAATGGGAACCGCCGCAAGTATCAGCAGAATGCTCGCTTTTTGCATTTTTACCACCAGCGGCTGTGCTATGTACTGCTTACCTTTTTTCGTGTGTGAATGAAGTCTAAACAGGATTCGGGCCGTGATCAACATTAATGACCCGGACAGAATCAGCGTGGAGGCAACTTGGGTGGCAAAATTGATCACCATATTCATCAGAATTCCTTTCCTGGTGTTTCATTTGAAGATCGTAAAGCCAAGCAAAAACCAAAAAATATAACTATGACTTTGTATGATATACTCCCTTAATAATCTTCATTCTTGCTACGCATTATCATTTGAAGTTATTATATAAGAAATTCAATGGCTCTACAATGGATTTCCTTTTCACAAATGATATCACCAGCATTCAAAAATCCTGACTTCTTTCGCAAAACAATCGCAAAAAGCCTCTCAGTTCTTTATTGAGAGGCTTTTAAGCAGAAAATAGAGTTTGCCGGGGTCATTCAAAAATGTTGTCTATTTCCTCCATGTCCTGTTCCATAGCAAAAGGTATACCTGTAATTTCCGCAGCTTTCCGAGTCAGCGGAACCAGGTCATTCGGCTGAATATGGCTCAGTGTATATTTTCTGCACAGAGCCATTAACTGCCGGAGCCCGGTGTTGATGCGGTTAATATAATTATAGACACCCACAGCTCCACGTGGAATGTCTTCCACCTTTTCACCATATCGGCCTTTCAGTTCCGGGATGCCGGTATCCATGGCTTCCGCGTTAGTGTCTCCGACCATAGCGGCCGCCATGGGGCTTCGCCCCATGCCTACCAGGGTGATAAACGGACTGCCCAAGGCTAAGGCTTTGAAAACATGGTCTTCCAGAGTGAAGCCGCCGGCGATGGCTATGGCCGGCAGGGGCATTCCTTTTTGCTGCATTTTTCCGCAGATCTGGAGCAGGATTTTTTCCATGTACACCGGCGGGTATCCCCATTCATTCATCATTCGAATCGGGCTGTTGCCGGAACCGCCGCCGGCGGTATCCACCAAAACCAGATCCACACCGGCCCTGGAGGCCATTTTAAGTGTTCTGGCCATATCTGCCGGTCGAAAGGGCCCGGTTTTAACAGAAACAAACTTGGCTCCTTTTTCCCGCAGGGCGCCGACCCGCTTCACCAACCATTCTTCATTCCAGTCTGGCAGGCTGTCAATCTTGTAAAAGGGTTCTGCGGTGCCCGCTTGCCAGGATTGCTGCACGCTTGGATCTTCCGGATCCGGGTACACTTCAAAGCCTTTCTTTTTCAATTCCATAGCTTTTTCCAGAGTAGGCACTTTTCCCATTCCCTGAATTCCTTTGGCAGCCTGGGCCAGTTTCAGTTCAACGGCGTCAAAGCCGACTTTTTCGATGGCATATTCCAGCAGTCCCATGCGGTCGTCATCCGGATTGGCTTGAAGGAACAGGGCACCATATCCCTGGTAATACTCATAGAAAGCATCATACATTGCCTTAAGTCGGGGCAGGTGCAACACTTGTCCGTTTTCAATCACCGCTTCCGGATCGCTGGTGGGCAAGGATTCTCCAATCACCGCCACCACACCGGCCAGTGCCGCTCCTCCGTAATAGGATTTCCAGTTTAGCTTAGCGATGGCCGGAAACACATAGGGGGCTTTCAGTTTAATCTTTTCTTCCCCCATTCCGATCTCACAGCTCAAATCGGCATGAGCATAGGCCAGTTTGTCCGGTGTGGTGCCGTCGTTCCCGAAACAGCGTCCATTGATATTTAAGTGTGAGAAATCCACGGGATAATCTTTCTCCGAAGCCATCTGAGAGGTCGCTTTGGCCGTGGGATAGAGCATTTCCGACCCTTCCATGGCGGATCGGCCAATTTCGCAGGGGCCCGGGCAATCGTCGGTACAAACCGTACACATGCCGGAAAACGGCGAATAATCCTGAGGAGTCCTGAGTTTCGTCCTGTTGGCGGTGGTTGTATTGTAACGGCTGTATGACATTTTTGTTCCTCCTTTAAACTGATCATCCACTACGCATTTTGCGCTTCTTCGTTCGCTTTTTTCCTTTCCTTCGTTTTTTTCGTCTGCCAGATAGTAAATCCTACAGAAGCAACGGCCAGCACTAAAAATGCCAGTGAAATCGGACGGGTGAAAAACAGGGTCCATTCCGGATCCCGCATAACGGCTCTACGCAGGTTTACCTCTGCTATGGGACCGAGTATAACCCCAATGATTGCCGGTGCCAGTGCAAAATTATGCTTAGATAACAGATACCCGATAATACCCATAATGATCAAAAAATACAAATCAACCAGCCGATTGTTCAGGATGAATGTACCGATGGCACAGAGCGCCAGAATGGCCGGTGCCAGAAAATAAATTGGAACCGTTGTTATTTTCATAAACAATTTGATCCCGGCAAACTGTGTTGCGGCCATCCAAACCGTTGCTACACCAAATGCGATAAAGATACTCCCGACAAGAGCCGGTTCATTGCCAATCAAGAGCGGCCCCGGACTCACTCCGTGCACCATAAGTGCCGAAAGCATAACAGCCGTCACCGCACCGCCAGGGATTCCCAAAGCAATGGTTGGAATCAATGCGCCGCCAACCGTTGAGTTGTTGCCGGATTCCGAAGCGACAATGCCGTCGTAACAGCCGGTTCCAAACTCTTCCGGATTTTTGGACCATTTTTTTGCCTGATCATAAGCAACTACATTGGCAATACTGCCGCCAGCTCCTGGAATTGCACCAATCAGGGTTCCAATCATGGAAGAACGAACCAGGTTGACCGGTCTTGACAATACGATTTTAAGCGTTTTTAATGGATATAACCTGAAATCTTGGGTTTCAATTTTCTTTTCATCTCCGCTTTTCTT